>NZ_JARVSY010000021.1:0-24230 GCF_030208925.1 Rhodococcus sp. MEB032 | reverse complement strand
GGAAGTTGTTGCCGGAGCCGGTGTTCGAGGTTGCGGTGTTCCGGGCTCCGGTGACAGCGGTGGAGGAGATCGTTGCGTCGGTGTTTGCCGAGGTGTTGGGTGTTGATCGTGTGGGTCTCGATGACGATTTCTTCGAGCTCGGCGGCAACTCTCTCAACGCCACTCGCACGATCAAACGAATCGCCGACGCTCTCGACACCGAACTTTCGGTTCGAGTTCTGTTCGAAGCATCCACGGTGCAGGATCTCGCAGCTCACGCCGAAAGCCGGACCGGGTCGGGTGGGCGAGTCGCGCTGACCGCGGTCGAGCGGCCAGAGCGGATTCCGCTTTCGTTGGCGCAGCAGCGTATGTGGTTCCTCAACCGATTCGACGGGAGTGCAGCGGCATACAACATCCCGATGGCGCTGCGCCTTCAGGGCGATCTTGACGTCTCGGCGCTGAGCGCGGCGATTTCTGATGTGATCGGGCGGCACGAATCACTTCGAACCGTCTACCCGGAAATCGGAGACGGTCCGGTGCAGGTCGTCAAGCCCGTGTCGAGTTGGTCGGACGAAATCGTCGCAGAACCGACTGGCGTGGACGAACTCGAAGGTGAGTTGGTCGCGCTGGCGTCGACGCGCTTCGACGTCACACGCGAGATTCCGATTCGTATCCGGTTGTTCCAGTTGGCTTCCGACGAATACGTACTCGGTGTCGCGATTCATCATATTTCCGCCGACGGTTCCTCGATGGCACCGTTCGCTCGGGATGTCGTGACCGCATACGCCTCGCGGGTTGCCGGGTACACACCGTCCTGGGCTCCTCTCGACGTTCAGTACGCCGACTACAGCCTGTGGCAGCGAGAGGTGCTGGGCAGTGAGGAAGACGCGGGATCTATTGCTTCGCAGCAGATTGCGTACTGGAGCAATGCTCTTGCCGGGCTGCCTGATCAGCTTGCACTTCCCGCCGACCGGCCGCGCCCCGCGACGCAGTCCTTCCGCGGCGGTTACCTGCACTTCGATATCGATGCAGAGTTGCATGCTCGGTTGAGCGGTCTTGCCAGGGCAAATAATTCGACGCTGTTCATGCTCACGCACACTGCGTTCGCGATGTTGTTGGCTCGACTGTCCGGAACCGAGGACATCGCGGTGGGTACACCCATTGCAGGACGTGGTGAGCGGGCACTCGACGATCTCATCGGCATGTTCGTGAACACCTTGGTGTTCCGTACGCAGATCGACAGCGGCGCGCCGTTCCTCGACCTGCTCGGACGTGTCAGGGAGACCGACCTTCAAGCATTTGCACATTCGGACGTTCCTTTCGAGCGACTCGTGGAGGTGCTCAACCCACCGCGTTCGACCGCTCGTCATCCGCTCTATCAGGTCGGCTTCCTCTTCCAGAACATGGAAACCGGAGGGCTCGAGCTTCCGGGGCTCACCGTCAAGGGCGTCGATATCGACAACGGGGTCGCGCAGTTCGATCTTCAGTTGATCGTCAGTGATCGGTACGACGCGAACGGATCTGCAGCCGGCATCACGTCGATGTTCAGCTACGCGCATGATCTGTTCGACGAGTCGACCGTGCAGGACTTCGCCGATCGATTCGTGCGATTGCTCGCGGAGATCGCGTCCGATCCGTCGTTGACCGTCGGCGACTTCGCGCTGCTGGATTCGTCCGAGAGCGACCGGATCCTGAACCGCTGGAACGAGACCGATCACTCCGTCCCGGGAGTCACTCTGGTCGAACTGTTCGACGAGCAGGTCGGTTCGAACCCGGGTGCGGTGGCAGTGATCGCCGGGAACACGTCGCTGACCTACGCCGAGTTCGATGCACGTGTCAACCGTCTCGCACGCCATCTGATTGCAACCGGTGTCGGTCCGGAGTCGTTGGTCGCGTTGGCAATCGAGCGATCGGTCGAACTGCTGGTCGCCATGTACGCGGTGGTGAAGGCAGGTGGTGGATACGTACCGATCGATCCGAACCACCCGGCGGACCGCATCGAGTACGTGTTGACCATGGCAGATCCGGTCTGCGTCCTCACTGCCTCGACCACTGCGAAGAATCCGGCGTTCGGTGATTCCGTGATCGAGGTGGACACGATCGATCTCGCGTCCTACCCGGGAGCGACGGTTACCGATGCGGATCGTATTGCTCCACTGCGAGTGGGCAACACCGCCTACGTGATCTTCACGTCGGGATCGACGGGGCGACCGAAGGGCGTCGCGATCTCGCATCAGGCGGTGGTCAACCAGATTCTCTGGAAGCGCGATCAGTACAGCCTGGACCGATCCGATGCGATGGTGCTCAAGACCGCGGCAACGTTCGACCTCTCGGTCTGGGAGTTCTGGTCGGCACTGACTTCCGGTGCACGACTGGTGATTGCCGAACCCGAAGGTCACAAGGACCCGAGCTACCTGCTCGACCTGATGACCCGGGAGAAGATCACGACGCTCCACGTGGTGCCGTCGATGCTCGCGATGTTGCAGTCGGCATCGGAAAATGGCCTTCCGGAATCACTTCGTCAGGTGCTTGCGATCGGTGAAGCGTTGCCGGCCGCGACCGCGACCGAGTTCGCAGAACTCAGCGACGCGCAGTTGGTGAATCTGTACGGTCCGACCGAGGCCGCCGTCTCGGTGACAGCGCACGTCGTCGGTTCGGACGATACGACCTCGGTGCCGATCGGTGCCCCCGAATGGAACACGCAGGTGTTCGTGCTCGACACGCGTTTGCATCCGGTCCCCGTCGGAGTCACCGGGGAGCTTTACCTCGCCGGTGCCCAGCTTGCTCGCGGCTATCACGGTCGCGCGGATCTGACGTCGGAACGATTTGTGGCCAACGTCTTCGGTGACGCGGGTTCGCGGTTGTACCGCACGGGCGACCTCGTCCGGTGGACGGAGAACGGCGAACTCGACTACGTGGAGCGCGCCGACTTCCAGGTCAAGATCCGTGGCTACCGCATCGAACTCGGTGAGATCGAAGCGCTTCTTCGCAAGCAGGCCAGCGTGGACTCCGCTGTGGTGGTGGCCAAGTCGGATGCGCGTATCGGTGATCGACTTGTCGGCTACGTCGTTCCTCAAAGCGGGGAAAGCATCGATGTCGAAACCTTGAAGCGGACTCTTGTGGCTGAGTTGCCGAGTTACATGGTGCCGGCGGCATTGATGGTCTTGGACGAACTACCGCTCAACATCAACGGCAAGGTCGATCGCAAAGCCCTGCCCGACCCCGAATTCGAGGCGACCGAATTCCGTGCGCCGACCAACCCCGTCGAAGAGATCGTGGCGGGTGTGTTCGCTGACGTGCTCGGTGTGGCGAGGGTCGGACTCGACGACGACTTCTTCGAGCTCGGCGGAAACTCTCTCGTCGCGACGCAGGTCGTGTCGAGGCTGGGTGAGGCGTTGGACGCGCAGATTCCGGTCCGCGTGATCTTCGAGGCGTCGACTGTCGGGGCATTGGCGTCGAGGGTTCTCGAACACGCGGGATCTGGTGGCCGCCCACCGTTGGTGGCTCAGGTGCGTCCGCACGAGATTCCGCTGTCGTTGGCGCAGCAACGTATGTGGGTGCTCAATCAGTTCGACAAGACCTCGGGTGCGTACAACATCCCCGTCGCGATCCGGCTGTCCGGCGCACTCGATGTCGACGCACTTCACTCAGCGGTGTCGGATCTGATCGAGCGTCACGAAGTGCTCCGGACGGTATACCCGGACCGGGGCAACGGACCGGTTCAGATGATCCTGCCTCGCTCCGCAGCGGCGGTGGGACTGGAAGTGATCGCAACCGACGAAGCGTCGGTCGCCGAGCAGGTGGCTGACACAGTTCGCGAGGGCTTCGATGTCACGACAGCCGTTCCGTTGCGAATCCGTCTCTTCGAGGTCGACGAATTCGAGCGGGTCCTCGTCGTTGTCATTCACCACATCAGCGGTGACGGCTTCTCGATGGCTCCGTTGATCAGAGACACCATGGTTGCGTACACCGCACGTACCGGCGGGGAGACGCCGGAGTGGGCTCCGCTCGAGGTGCAGTACGCCGACTACACGCTGTGGCAGCGTGATGTCCTCGGATCGCCGGAGGACGCGGACAGTCAGCTGGGCCGTCAACTCGCGTACTGGGTGAACGAGCTCAAGGGCACTCCGGAGCTTCTGGAACTGCCGACCGACCGGCCGCGGCCGGCGCGGGCCAGCATGCGCGGTGCGGAATTCGAGTTTGCCGTCGATTCCGAGACCACGGACCGGCTCGCGACGATCGCACGGGAGCAGAACTCGACAGTCTTCATGGTGGTTCACACTGCCCTGGCCGTGCTGTTGGTGAAGATGAGTGGATCGAACGACATCGCAATCGGTACGCCGATCGCGGGTCGAGGTGAGCGGGCGCTCGACGATCTTGTCGGGATGTTCGTCAACACGTTGGTCTTGCGAACGGAGATCGCGCCTGCTTCGACGTTCGTCGACGTTCTGGCACACGTGAAGGACAAGGACTTGTCGGCATTCGCCAATGCCGACGTACCGTTCGAGCGGTTGGTCGACGAACTGGGGCGAGAGCGCTCTCACGCATACTCGCCGCTCTTCCAGGTCATGCTCACCTTCCAGAACATGGCTCTCGGTACGTTCCAGCTCCCGGGCCTCGAGCTCTCTGCGGTCGACAACGGTTTCGACCAGGCGATGTTCGATCTGCAGCTCACCGGTATCGAGCAATTCGACGATGCCGGGGTGCTGTCCGGGCTGAGGATGCGTTTCACCTATGCGACCGACCTGTTCGACGAATCGACCATCGCGCTTTTTGCGGCGCGATTCGGGCGGGTGCTCGAAGAACTGGTGACCGATCCCGGGGTCGTGATTCGCACGATCGACATCGTGACCGAGCAGGAACGCGAGGAAGCGAGCGCTGCCGAGCCGAAGTCCGCGGCGGACCTACCCGAACTGGCAGCCGCAGCGGCGGCCGCCGATCCTGAGGCAATTGCGTTCACCCACGGTGATCAGGCTGTCACCTTCGGTGAGTTGTCGACCAAGCTCGTTGCCATGCGTACCGCCATGGGGGCTGCTCTCGCCCCCGATGCTCTGGTTTCTGTGTCGCTCGCCGGACTTGTTCCGGGCATCCTGCCGGCACTTGGCGTCGACGGTCTCGCCACACTTGTGAGCTCGGTGATAGCTGACGCACAGTCGGTGTCAGCGGGCCGTGGGGGTACGGCCGGGTAACATTCAGTATTTGCCCAGTGAACGCCTCCGGCCGAGCAGAACGCTGTGCTCGACCGGGGCGCACTTCACGAAAGTCAGTTGGAGGAAGTGTAGATGTCCGTCGGTATTCCGGGACCGCAGTCGCTGACGATCGAAGATCTGCCGAAGTTGGTGGCTGCAGTTGCGGCGGTAGATCCTGATCGTGTGGCTCTGAGCCACGGTGGAACCGAAATCAGCTACGGACGACTCAATGACGAGTTGGTCACTCTCGACACCGCGATGGGTGGGGCATTGGGGTCGGATGCCCTGGTTCCTGTTGTCGTTTCCACGGTGCTGCCAGAGCTGATCGGCAGCGAGGCCGACGGTCTCGGCGCGGTGGTCGACCGTCTCATCGCCGACGGCACTTCGATCGTCGAGGTCGCGTCCGAGGCCGACGCACACGTGACCCTAGCCGGCCTCTTCGACGAGCAGGTCGAGCGGACGCCGGATGCGCTCGCGCTGGATTACGCCGGAACGCAGCTCACTTACGCGCAGTTCGACGCGCGGGCGAACCGCCTGGCCCGTGAACTCGTCGCGGCAGGTGTCGGACCGGAGAGCCTCGTCGGTCTCGCGATGCGTCGATCGATCGATCTCCTCGTCTCGATGTACGCGATCGTCAAGGCCGGCGGCGCGTACGTTCCACTCGACCCGGATCATCCTGCCGACCGTCTCGCTTACGTACTCGAGATCGCGAAGCCCACGGCTGTGCTCACACGTACGTCCGATGCCGTGGTGCTGCCGCACGGTACGCCCACGCTCGACGTCGACACCCTCGACTTGTCGGGTCGTGCCGAGACAACTGTCACCGACGCCGACCGGTTGGCGCCGCTGCGCGCTGACAACACTGCGTATGTCATCTTCACGTCCGGATCGACCGGACGCCCCAAAGGCGTTGCAGTCTCTCACCGTGCCATCGTCGCGAACCTGCAATGGCGTCAGACCGAGTACGGATTCACTGCCGACGACGTGATCTTGCAGAAGACACCCTTCACTTTCGATGTGTCCGTGTGGGAGTTCTTCTGGCCGCTGCAGGTCGGTGCATCGCTGGTGATCGCGGAACCCGACGGACATCGTGATCCGGTGTACGTGGCTCGCACGATGATCGAGCGCGGAGTGACGGCGGTGCACTTCGTGCCGTCGATGCTCGCCGTATTCGTCGCCGAACCCCTTGTTGCGCAGGTCAAAACCCTTCGCTACGTGTTCGCTTCCGGTGAGGCGTTGCCGGCTCGAACGGCGGCACGTCTGCGCGAGGTCAGCAGCGCTGGACTCCACAACCTGTACGGCCCGACCGAAGCCGCCGTCGACGTGACTTATTACGAAACCGGCGAGCAGGATCAGGTGTCGGTGCCGATCGGTGCAGCAGTTGCGGACACCGAGCTCCTGGTACTCGACGATGCGCTGCGGCCCTCGCCGTCGGGTGTAGCAGGAGAGCTCTATCTTGCCGGGATTCAGCTGGCCAGGGGTTACGTGTCGCGTCCCGATCTCACGGCAGACCGCTTCGTGGCGCGGCCCGGCGCTACTGACGGATCCCGGATGTACCGAACCGGAGACCTGGTGCGCTGGCGCGGTGCCGGAGCGAACCGTCAGCTCGAATACATCGGTCGCACCGACTTTCAGGTCAAGCTCCGCGGTCTGCGCATCGAGCTCGGTGAGATCGAGGCGGCACTGCTCGATTGCGAAGGTGTTTCCCAAGCCGTGGTGATCGTCCATTCGGACGAAACGATCGGTGACAACTTGGTGGCCTACATCGTCGCCGAGGGTATCGATTCAGAGAATCTGACGTCGTCGCTTGGCGAACGGCTACCCGACTACATGATCCCTGCCATGTTCGTCGAACTGGACGAGTTTCCGCTCAACGCCAGCGGCAAACTGGATCGAAAGGCTTTGCCCACACCCGAATTCGTGTCGAAGACGGTTGAGTACCGCGAGCCCGTGACACCCACCGAAGCCGGTGTGGTCGCGATCTTTGCCGATCTGCTCGGGCAGGATCGGGTAGGGGCAGATGACGGCTTCTTCGAACTGGGCGGCAACTCGTTGCTCGCCACTCGCGTGGTTGCGCGGATCAATGCCGAACACGGCATCTCCATCGACATGCGCAACTTCTTCGACGCACCCACCGCCGCAGAACTTGCCGTCTTCATCGACGAAGCGAAAATCTCAGAAGACCGCAAGGCTCACGTTCCCCTGATCCCTCGCGAGCGCCCCGAGTTGGTTCCGCTGTCTTTGGCACAGCAGCGCATGTGGTTCCTCAATCGATTCGAACCAGAATCGGCAGTCGACCATATTCCGGTCGCGCTGCGGCTCAGCGGAGCGCTCGATGTCGATGCGTTGCAAGGCGCACTCGAGGATTTGATCGAGCGGCACGAGATCCTTCGGACTGTGTACCCGGAGGTCGACGGCGTCGGATATCAGCGCCTGGTCGACATTGCAGCCGTGGTACCGAACCTGACTCCCATACGGGTGGACGAGTCGGCGATCGTCGAGCGCGTGACCGACTTCGTGACTCCGGGATTCGACGTGACCACCGAGGTTCCGATTCGGGCGGCACTCTTCCAATTCGCCGCCGACGAATTCGTCCTCGTGTTCGTCGTCCATCACATCAGCGGTGACGGGTTCTCCATGGGACCGTTGACCAAGGACATCGTTTCGTCTTATGTGTCTCGGACACAGGGAATTTCGCACGATCTTGCTCCGCTGCCCGTACAGTTCGCCGACTTTGCACTGTGGCAGCGCGAGGTTCTCGGCAGTGAAGACGACCCGGATTCTCTGATCACTCGCCAGGTCGACTACTGGCGCCACGCGTTGGCCGGTATCCCCGATCAGCTCGATCTTCCGTCGGACCGCCCGCGCCCGCGCGTCGCGTCGAACCGGGGAGCCGGGCACACATTCACGATCGAGCCGGATCTCCACCAGGCTCTCAATCGAATTGCGCTCGACAACAACGCATCTCTGTTCATGGTGTTGCACAGTGCCGTGGCGATTCTGCTGGCGCGGTTGTCGGGGACTTCGGACATCGTGATCGGCACTCCGGTCGCCGGTCGAGGCGATCAAGCTCTCGACGACCTGATCGGAATGTTCGTCAACACACTCGTCCTCCGCACGGAGGTTGATCTCGAAGCTTCGGCACGGGACATGATTTCGCGGGCGCGCGAATCCGACCTCAGCGGCTTCGGGCACGCCGATGTGCCATTCGAACGACTGGTGGAGGTACTCAACCCCGCCCGGTCTCAGGCACGGAACCCGTTGTTCCAGGTGATGCTCTCGCTGCAGAACTTGGGACAGAGCATGCAGCAAAGTCTGGAGGTTCCGGGACTGCGCATTTCCGGACTGGACGTAGAGTCGTCGGCCGCGAAGTTCGACCTCCAATTCACTGTGTGGGAATCTGATACCGCGGACAAGGTCGGTGGTTTGACCGTCGCACTGGTCTATGCGACCGACCTGTTCGACGAGTCGTCTGCCAAATCAATCGGAAAGCGGTTGATTTCAGTTCTCGAAGCAATGGTTGCCGATCCCTCGGTTCGGGTTGGTGATGTGGATATGTTCGATTCGGGTGAGCGATCTTTGGTGCTCGAGTCGTGGAATGGCACTGCGCATGAGGTTGCGGATGTGTCGTTGGTGGACGTGTTCGATGCTCAGGTTGCGGCGTCGCCGGATTCGGTAGCTGTGTCGTTCGAGGGTGTTTCGCTGTCATATGCGGAGTTCGATTCGCGGGTGAATCGTCTTGCCCGGTACCTGGTTTCGGTGGGTGTGGGACCGGAGTCGTTGGTGGGTGTGGCGGTACGTCGGTCGGTTGATTTGTTGGTTGCGGTTTACGGCGTGCTCAAGGCTGGCGGTGGGTATGTTCCGGTAGATCCGGATCAGCCTGCGGAGCGCAATGCGTACGTGTTGGAGTCGGCGTCGCCGGTATGCGTGATCAGTACCTCTGAGGTTGGATTCGATGCCGGTGTGGTACCGGTGGTCGAGGTTGATGTTGTTGATGTGTCTGGTTTTTCGGATAACCCTGTTTCGGATATCGATCGGGTCTCGCCTTTGCGGTCGGGGAATGCGGCGTATGTGATTTTCACGTCGGGGTCGACGGGGCGTCCGAAGGGTGTGTCGGTTTCGCATGCGGCGATTGTGAATCGGTTGGCGTGGATGCAGGACGAGTACGGGTTGGATTCGTCGGATGTGGTGTTGCAGAAGACGCCGTTCACGTTCGATGTGTCGGTGTGGGAGCTTTTCTGGCCGTTGCAGGTTGGTGCTCGGTTGGTGGTGGCTGTGCCGGATGGGCATCGTGACCCGCGGTATTTGACGTCGGTCATTGTGGGGGAGGGTGTGACGACGGTGCATTTCGTGCCGTCGATGCTCGAGGTTTTCGTGACGGATTCGTCTGTGGCTGCGTGTGTTTCGCTGACTCGGGTGTTCGCGTCAGGTGAGGCGTTGCCGGCGAGTGTTGTTGCCGATGTGTGGGCTGTGTTGCCGGGTGTCGGGGTGCACAATTTGTATGGTCCGACCGAGGCGGCGGTGGATGTGACGTTCCACGAGGTTGTGCCGGCGGATGTTCTGGGGGTGCCGATCGGTGCTCCGGTATGGAATACGCAGGTGTTTGTTCTGGACTCTCGATTGAGTCCGGTGCCGGTAGGTGTTGCGGGTGAGCTGTATCTGGCGGGTGTTCAGCTGGCTCGTGGGTATGTGGGTCGGCCGGATTTGTCGTCGGATCGATTTGTGGCGAATCCGTTCTCGGGTGATGGTGGGCGGATGTATCGCTCCGGTGATGTGGTGCGGTGGACTGCGTCGGGCGAGTTGGAGTACATCGGGCGTAGTGACTTTCAGGTGAAGTTGCACGGTTTGCGGATCGAGCTCGGTGAGATCGAGTCGGTGATTCGTGAGCACGAGTCGGTGTCGTCGGTAGTTGTGGTTGTGCGTGAGGATGTGTTGGTTGCGTACGTTACGGCCGCTGGTGGTGTGGTGGACGTTGACGAGTTGAAGAGAGTTGTTGCGGGTCGTCTGCCGGGTTACATGGTGCCGGCGGTGGTGATGGTGCTGGAAGAGTTGCCGTTGGGTGTGTCGGGGAAGTTGGATCGGAAGCTTCTTCCGGATCCGGTGTTCGTGGCGCGCGAGTTTCGGGCACCGTCGAGTGTCGCCGAAATCGCTGTGGCCGGCGTCTTCGGAGATGTTCTCCGGTTGGAACAGGTCGGTCTGGATGACGACTTCTTCGAGCTCGGCGGAAACTCTTTGGTCGCAACGCAGTTGGTGGCTCGCGTAGGTCAAGCGCTCGACACTCAGGTTCCGGTGAGGGTGTTGTTCGATGCTTCGACTGTCGAAGGTTTGGCAGCGCAGGTTGAGTTGATCGCAGGGGCAGGAGGGAGGACCGCGCTCGTGGCCCGCCCACGGCCGGCGTTGATCCCACTCTCACTAGCTCAGCAGCGAATGTGGTTCCTCAGCCGCTTCGATCCTGATTCTGCCGTCAACAACATTCCAATCGCATTGAATATCAAAGGCGTCCTGAATGTTTCGGCGCTGAGGCGTGCGATTTCTGATGTAATCGAACGCCACGAGTCGCTCCGGACCGTCTATCCGGAGCAAGGTGGACAAGGACACCAGGTAGTCCTCCCGTCGTCCGAGGTGCCGGTTGAACTGACACCGAAGGTCATCGACGCCTCGCATATTCACAACGAACTTCTGAGTTTCGCGCTCCAGGGTTTCGACGTGACGTCAACCGTTCCGGTTCGAGTCGGGTTGTTCGACCTTGCAGAGGATTCGTACGTTCTGGCCTTCGTTGTGCACCACATCGCAGCGGACGGCTTCTCGATGCGCCCGTTGACTCGGGATGTCATGGTTGCCTACACCGCTCGGGTTTCGAACGGCGTTCCGAATTGGACTCCGCTCGAGGTGCAGTACGCCGATTATGCACTCTGGCAGCGGGAGGTCCTCGGCGACGAGGACGACCCGGATTCGTTGATCTCGGCTCAGCTGGACCACTGGCGCTCCGTCCTTCGTGATTCTCCGGAAGTGCTTGCGTTACCGGCTGACCGATCCCGCCCGGTCGTCGCCTCGAATCGTGGCGCTACGTATCGCTTCTCCGTCAGCGAAGAGATTCGGTCGAGCTTGGAATCACTCGCACGCGAGCGGAACGCATCGCTGTTCATGGTGGTGCATTCGGCCCTCGCCGTGCTTCTCGCAAGGTTGTCCGGTACCAGTGACATCGTGATCGGTACTCCGGTTGCAGGGCGAGGCGAAAAGGCGCTCGACGATGTGATCGGTATGTTCGTGAATACACTGGTCCTGCGGACTCCTGTTGACCTCGCCAGTTCGTTCAGTGCGCTCGTCTCGGCAACGCGGAGGACAGACCTTCAGGCGCTCGGCAACGGCGATGTTCCGTTCGAGCGGCTGGTCGAGGTGCTCGATCCCACCCGATCGCAGGCACATCACCCGCTGTTCCAGGTCGCGTTGTTCTTCCAGAACATGTCGCAGGATGCTTTGGAGCTTTCGGGATTGGAGGTCTCAGGCGTCGAGTTCGATGCCGGTATCGCGAAATTCGATCTTCAACTTACTCTCGCTCCCCGCGTCGAAGATGCGCTCGAAGACGGCATGTTCGCCGAGTTCGCTTACGCCACAGATCTGTTCGACGAGTCGACGATTCGTGGATTCGCCGATCGGTTCACCAGGATCCTCGAACAGGTGGTCGTGGATCCGTCGATCACCGTGGGTGACATCGAGCTGTTGGACGAGGCCGAGCGCGAGTCGCTGTTGACTGCGCGCAACTCCACCGCACATGACGTCGGGAACAGTGAGACATTGGCTTCGCTGTTCGACACTCGCGTTGCGTTGGCACCCGATGCTGTTGCCGTGGTGTTCGACGGCCAGTCGCTGACCTATGGCGAGTTGTCGGAACGTGTGAACAAATTGGCACGCAAGCTGATCGAAGATGGTGTCGGGCCCGAATCGTTGGTGGCCTTGGCGATGCGTCGATCGCTCGATCTGGTAGTAGGTATGTACGCGGTGATCGCCGCGGGCGGAGCCTACGTGCCCTTGGATCCCGATCACCCCGCCGAGCGAATCGGGCACATCCTCACGACGGCCGATCCAGTCTGTGTGCTGTCGACGACGAGGGACGCTTTCGTAGCGCCGAACGGCGCCGACGTGCTGTTGATCGACGCTGCTGATTTCTCGAGCTATTCGCCTTCAGTCGTTTCCGATGCTGATCGTCGCGGTCGTCTGCATGATGTGAACGCCGCCTACGTGATCTTCACCTCGGGTTCCACGGGCAAGCCCAAAGGCGTTGCGGTGTCGCATCACGCCATCGTGAACCAGGTCCTGTGGATGCAGGATCAGTACTCCATCGGCACAGAAGACGTCTATCTGCAAAAGACTGCAACGACGTTCGACGTCTCGTTGTGGGGATACTTCACCGCGCTTCTGTCCGGTACGAGTGTGGTGCTGGCATCTCACGACGGACATCGAGATCCCGCGTATCTGGCTGGTCTGATCGAAGATCATCGGGTGACGCTGACGGACTTCGTTCCGTCGATGTTGACCGTCTTCGCGGCTTCGGTTCCCGAGCGCGCATTGGTGTCGCTGAGGGACGTCTTCGTGATCGGTGAGGCGTTGCCGGTCGAGACGCTACGTGCATTCGCTCAGGTGTCGTCTGCAAGCTTGCACAATGTGTACGGCCCAACCGAGGCTGCGGTCTCGATCACTTACTACGAGGTCGATGGATCGGAGTCGACAGGGATTCCGATCGGGGTGCCCGAGTGGAACTCGCAGGTCTACGTGTTGGACAGTCGGTTGCAGCCGGTGCCGGTAGGCGTTGCAGGTGAGCTGTATCTGGCCGGTGATCAACTGGCGCGCGGTTACGTCGCGCGACCCGATCTCACCAGTGATCGTTTTATCGCGAACCCATTTGCGAAGGTGAGCGACACGAACGGTGAAATCAATCCCGGTGGCAGTCGGATGTATCGCACCGGGGACCTTGTGTGGTGGAACACCGCAGGCGAACTCGAGTATGTCGGGCGTACCGATTTTCAGGTCAAATTCCGTGGTCAGAGGATCGAACTCGGTGAGATCGAGTCAGCTCTGTTGGCGCACCCTACGGTGGCTCAGTGCGTGGTCGCAGTGGTGCACACGGACACCGGCGACCAGCTCGCTGCGTACGTCGTCGCATCACCGAGTTCGGTCATCGACGTGGCCGTTTTGCGGGCATCGCTTCCGAAAGTTCTGCCGGCGTACATGATTCCGACGGCAATCGTTGTGCTGGAAGAATTGCCGCTCAACTCTTCGGGAAAGCTCGACCGGAAGTTGTTGCCTGAGCCGAAGTTCGAGGTCGCGGTGTTCCGAGCTCCGGCGACCCCTGTGCAGGAGATCGTGGCGTCGGTGTTCGGCGAGGTCTTAGGTGTTCCGAGGGTGGGCCTAGATGATGATTTCTTTGCCCTGGGTGGGAATTCTCTGATCGCCACGCAGGTAGCGGCGCGGTTGGGTGAGGCTCTGGATTCGAGGGTGGCGGTTCGGCTGTTGTTCGAGGCGTCGTCGGTCGAGTCGTTGGCAGCGCGGGTGGAGTCAGAAGTCGGCTCAGGTGACCGGGTGGCTTTGGTTGCTCAAGTCCGGCCGGAGCGAGTTCCGTTGTCGTTGGCGCAACAGCGAATGTGGTTCCTGAACCGATTCGAACCTGGATCTGCAGTGAACAACCTCCCCCTGGCCATTCGATTGACGGGCAGCTTGAATGTTGCTGCCCTGCAAGTTGCTGTCGCTGATCTTGTTGCACGGCACGAAATTCTGCGGACCGTGTATCCGGAATTCGATGGCGAGGGATACCAGCAAGTTCTTTCTGCAACCGAGTCTGTGTCGCTTGCGGTTCCAGTTGAAATCGCCACGGACGACGTCGTGAAGGTTGTGACCGAGTTCGTATCGGTGGGTTTCGATGTCACCAGTGAGGTGCCCGTCCGCGCACGACTGTTTCGCGTAGATGATCACGAGCACGTACTTGTTTTCGTGGTTCATCATATTGCGGGCGACGGATTCTCCTTCGGGCCGCTGTCGCGCGACGTGATGGCCGCGTACGCAGCGAGGCTGTCGGACGACGCCCCGAATTGGGAACCCTTGGCAGTGCAGTATGCCGACTACTCTCTGTGGCAGCGACAGGTATTGGGTGCAGCGGACGACCCCTCCAGCGTCCTGTCACGTCAGTTGCACTACTGGACGCAGACGTTGGCCGGCGCTCCTGATGTTCTCGATCTGCCTGCAGACCGAGTTCGGCCGAAGGTTGCATCGAATCGGGGAGCCGACTTCGCATTCCGGATCGACCGACGGATCAACGAAGCCATGAATGTGATTGCCCGGGAACATCGGGCGTCGTTGTTCATGGTGGCGCACGCGGCACTGGCAGTTCTCTGCGCGAGACTATCGGGGACATCGGACATTGCGATTGGTACACCCGTTGCGGGGCGTGGTGATCGAGCACTTGACGACATGATCGGAATGTTCGTCAATACCCTGGTGCTTCGCGCAGATGTTCCTTCGGACGACTCGTTTGAAGCGCTACTGGATCGAGTCCGCACGGCAGATCTGGGCGCATTTGCGCACAGTGACATACCGTTCGAGCAGCTGGTAGACGTACTCGACCCGGAGCGTTCGCAGGCGCGACATCCACTTGTGCAGGTTGTTCTGACGTTCCAGAACATGGCCCCGAGGGTCTTCGAGTTGCCTGGGCTGTCAGTTTCGGGCGTGGACCCGGACACGGAGTTCGCGAAGTTCGACTTGCAGTTGACGTTGGCTGAGCAGTTCGACGAATCCGGAGCCGCTGCTGGATTGGCAGCGAAGTTCACTTATGCGACAGATCTTTTCGACGAATCGACCGTGGCGTCTATGGCATCGCGCCTCGTTCGAGTGCTCGAGGCCGTGGCTGACAATTCGGGTGTTGTGGTTGGCGACATCGAATTGCTGGCGCCCTCCGAGCGTGCGGATGTGTTGGGCGAGTGGGCCGTTCCAGGTGTCAACGTGAACGCGGATGCGACTCTCGCGGCGATGTTCGAATCGCAGGTTCGCGATACGCCAGATGCGATTGCCGTGGTTTTCGAGGGTCGGCGCCTGACATACAGTGAGCTGGATTCCTTGGCGAACCGGCTGGCGCGCAAGCTCGTTGAGTTTGGCGTTGGTCCGGAATCGCTGGTGGCCGTCTTGTTGCCGCGTTCGGTCGAGTTGGTGGTTGCACTCCTGGCAGTGGTCAAAGCTGGAGGCGGATACCTACCGGTGGATCCGTCGTATCCGGCGGAGCGTATTGCGTACACGCTCGCTGATGCGCGGCCTTTGGTTGTGCTCGGATCGGCAGATGTCGCGATCGATATCGAGGTGCCGGTTTTGGACGTCACCAGCGAAGATCTGTCCAGCTACGACGCGGCCGCTCTCACCGACGCAGACCGTTGCGGACGACTGCGCGCCGATGACGTTGCATACGTGATTTACACATCCGGTTCGACCGGTCGTCCGAAGGGCGTCGCGGTTACCCACCGAAATGTCGTGGAGTTGTTCGCGAACTCTCAACCGAATTTCGAATTCGACTCGTCAGATGTGTGGACGCTGTTCCACAGCTACGCATTCGACTTCTCTGTGTGGGAGTTGTGGGGCCCGTTGTTGTACGGCGGTACCGTTGTGGTCGTCGACTATTTGACCTCGCGATCTCCGGAGCAGTTCCGCGAGTTGGTTGTTCGCGAGAAGGTAACCGTGCTCAACCAGACTCCGTCTGCGTTCTATCAATTTGCCGAAGCTGATCGTGCCGTCGGTGATTCTGCGGGCTCGCTGTCCTTGAAGCATGTGATTTTCGGTGGCGAAGCGCTGGATCTGTCTCAACTGACGCGCTGGTACGACCGGCACGGCGATTCGTCGCCCCGGTTGGTGAACATGTACGGCATCACCGAGACGACGGTTCACGTCTCCTTCCTGGGCTTGGATGCGGAGATGGTCCGTGGAGCGTCAGCCTCCGTGATCGGCCGTGGGTTGGGTGGGTTCTCGGTGTTCGTGCTCGACGACAGATTGCGCCCTGTCCCTGTCGGAGTGCGCGGTGAGATGTACGTTGCCGGGGCGCAACTCTCACGTGGTTACGTGGGGCAGCCCGGATTGACGGCAGGACGTTTCGTGGCCAATCCTTTTGCCCGTAACGGTTCTGGTGGGCTTATGTACCGGACTGGAGATGTCGCGCGTTGGAACGTGGACGGAATGCTCGAATATGCCGGACGCAGCGACTCACAGGTCCAACTGCGTGGTTTCCGTATCGAGATCGGTGAGATCGAGGCGGCCCTTCTTCGTGTAGAAGGTGTTGCCCACGCCGTGGCGATGGTCCGTGCGGACGATGCGCTCGGTGAGCGGTTGGTGGGATACGTTGTGCCCGCGGCCGGCTCGGAGCTCGAGGTGTCCGATGTTCTGGCTTCCGTGTCGCAGTTCCTGACCGGATACATGGTTCCGGATTCGCTGGTTGTGCTCGACGAACTTCCATTGACCGTGAACGGGAAGCTGGACCGAAAGGCGCTGCCTGATCCGATCGTTCAATTGCGTGAGTTCCGGGCGCCGGCTACCCCAGTCGAAACTGTCGTAGCGGCAGTGTTCGCGGATGTGCTAGGTGTGGAACGAGTCGGCCTCGATGACGATTTCTTTGCCCTCGGGGGCAATTCGCTGGTAGCCACCAGATTGGCTGCCAGGTTGGGGCAAGCGCTGAATACGCAGGTGGCCGTGCGGATCTTGTTCGAGAACTCGACTGTCGCGAGTCTGGCGCGATCGGTTTCGGCGCTGGCCGGATCCGGAGCGCGGAAGGTGTTGGAGGCCCGCGACCGTCCGGAGCGCATCCCGCTGTCGCTGGCTCAACAGCGTATGTGGTTGGTCAACCAGATGGATTCGGCATCGCCGGCGTACAACATCCCGTTGGCGCTGCGATTGAGTGGTGAGTTGGATGTGGAGGCGCTCCGGGCGTCGCTTCGAGATGTTCTGGTGCGGCACGAATCTCTTCGCACCAAGTACCCGAGTGATGTGGATGGTCCGACACAGGTGATCGTCACTGTCGACGACATCGCGCCGGCTCTCGAAGTCGTCCAGCTCGAAGATGACGGAGCAGCGTATGAACGAGTGGCGCAGTTCGTGTCGCGCGGTTTCGACGTCGCTCGGGAGATCCCAGTCCGAGCTGAGTTGCTGCAGCTCGCGCCCGGTGATTTCGTCTTCGTGCTCGTCGCGCATCACATCGCTGCAGATGGCGAATCCATGGCACCGCTTGCGAGAGACATGATGGTTGCGTACGAGTCGCGTTCACGAGGTGCCGCTCCGACGTGGGCCCCCTTGCCTGTGCAGTACGCGGACTTCGCTTTGTGGCAGCGTGAGGTGGTCGGTTCGATCGACCAGGTTGGCTCTCCGGCCGCGAAGCAACTGGGGTTCTGGCACCGAAACTTGAGTGGACTCAACGCGATCGGCGGACTACGGGCTGACAGACAGCGCCCGGAGCACATGTCGACCAAGGCGGGCGTTGCGGAGTTCACCGTCGATGCTGCGACTTCGGCCCGTCTCAACGAGATCGCTCGCGAACACAACGCGACGCTGTTCATGGTGGCGCACGCAGCCCTCGGTGTCCTGATCACGAGGATGGGTGGCAGTCGAGATTTTGCGATCGGCACCGTTGTGGCAGGTCGGGGCGAAAAGCATCTCGACGACGTCGTCGGCATGTTCGTCAACACTCTGACTCTTCGAACCGCGCCCGATCTCGATGCAGGCTTCGGTGAGCTTGTTTCGTTGGTGCGCGACACTGATCTCGAAGCGTTCGCGAACGGAGACGTGCCGTTCGAGGAGGTGACTGGTGCGCTGGGTGTTTCAGCGAACGACCTGTTCCAGATTGCACTGTCGGTCGAACCGATGGCCGGAGCCGAATTCAGCCTGGGCGGGTTGACGATCACTGCCGTCGAGGGTGTCGAAGCAACAGCGAAATTCGACCTGCAACTGACACTCACAACGGATCCTCAAACACAGGGGATGGTCGGGCACTTGGTCTACGCTGCGGATTTGTTCGATCAGCACACGGTCGACGGGTATGCCCAGCGCTTTGTACGCGCCATCGAGCAGGTGGTCGCAGATCCGTCGCGCCCTATCGGCGACGTTGAACTGCTCAGTGACGCTGAGCGTGCCGAGCTACTGGTCTCGGTCAGTGCATCTGATTCCACGGCATTGCGCGGATCGAATCAATTGGTCCCACAGCGTCTGGCAGCTGCAGTCGAGGACGATCCGGAGGCCGTCGCCGTTGTGGTCGACGGAGTGGACTTCACGTATCAAGACGTCGATGCCCGCTCGTCCCGTCTGGCTCGCCATTTGATCAATTGTGGGCTTGGACCTGGTGACCAGGTCAGCATCAGCGGGCTCACGGGTTTGGATCTGGTCGTGGCGGTATGGGCTGTATTCAAATCGGGTGCTGGAGTCGCGACGGGAGCAAGGGATGACAACCCAGTCGACCTGCGAAACACAGAGGTAGCCGCGGAAGTTGCCTCGCAGTCGGCGCGACCCGTTGGGTACTCGGATCGAGTTCGTCTCTTGACACCCGAATCACCCGCACTCGTTGTAGATGACACGAGTCGGAGTGACGTGAATCATGGAGAGTTCGCTGACAGCCTGCGTGCGATGGCGAACGAGCATGACGTCGACTACGACGCAAGACTGATGTACATAGGTCCTGACGATGACGAAACCTCTATTCGGACGATATTGCTTGCGGGGTCAGTTGGGGCGGCAGTTGTCATGACCAGTGAAGAGGTCCGGGTGCCGAATCTGCATGGCGTCTTGGAGGAGGACTGGATTACCCATGTCATCGCTCCGCCGGAGCTTGCCGCGGAAGTCGACGCAGAAGCTCTTCCGGACCTGAAGCTGACGTGCAGCCCGGGAAAATGGTCCTTGAACTGAGCGCGAACCCATTTTGAACCGGACCGGTTGGGATTTACCTACGGTCCGATGTGGTTCCTACCCCTATAGCTGTAACAATGGTTCGGTGTGTCCGATCAACTACAGGGACGTCCGGAGCGGGTAATCCCTGGTCACGGCCGGAGCCTTGGACAGATCAGCCGCTTGAACAGCGATCGAAACTGCAGTACCAAAACGAAGGTGAATTGTCTTGACGCAGCACGAGCTCTTCCAACATGCCGTTCGATCGCAGGTCGTGGCCGGATGAGCACCGACGGAGTGACGCCCGAGACATCAGCGGCTCGCAGGCCCCGCCGCCAACGCCCAGCACGAGGCCGCAGGGACCGAACCCCGTTGCTGCCTCAGTTGCTTGCGGCAGCCGTGGAGATGAACCCTTCGCAGGAGGCTCTGCGGTTCGAGGGCATGTCTTTGTCTTACTCCGAGTTGGACGAGTGGTCGTCTCGTTTGGCTCGGGTGTTGATTGCGGACGGTGTGGGGCCGGAAGATCGGGTTGCCGTCTCGGTTCCGCGGTCCATCGAGTCCATGTTGGCGTTGTGGGCGGTGGCGAAGTCGGGTGCGGCTTTTGTTCCGGTGGATCCGAATTATCCGGCTGATCGTGTGGCGTACATGATCGAGGATTCTGGTGTTTCGGTGGGGTTGACCGTAGAAGAGGTCGTTTCCGACCTTCCTTCGTCGGTCGATTGGAAATCGATTGATTCGCCGAAGGTCAAACAATCGCTGTCCGAGGTGTCGCGGGATCCGGTGGCCTATTCGGATCGTGTTTCGACGCTACGGGTGGAGCATCCGGCATATGTGATCTATACCTCGGGCTCGACGGGTCGACCCAAGGGTGTAGTAGTCACGCACGGTGGGCTCGGCAATTTGCTCAGTGAGCAGGTCGACAAACTCGGCGCTAAGGCACAGTCGAGGGTACTGCACTTCGCAACACCCAGCTTCGATACGTCGCTGTTCGAATTGTTGCTCACCATCGGGTCCGGCTCGACAATGGTCATCGTCCCGCCGAGCATTTACGGTGGCGAGGAACTGGCGGAGCTGCTCGAAGCGGAGCGGGTGACCCACGTGGTGGGTACGCCCTCGATGCTGGCTTCCGTCGATCCGACGAACCTGAATTCTGTCGAGGCGGCAATCGTCGGTGGTGAGGTCTGCCCGCCCGAACTGGTCGCAAAATGGGGTCGGGGCAGAGCCTTCTTCAACGCGTACGGACCTACCGAAACCACGATCATCACGAACATAAGCCCGAATTTGGCACCCGGTGATCGGGTGAGCATCGGTGGGCCGATCCAGGGCGTTTCATCATTGGTTCTGGACTCACGCCTCCTGCCAGTACCTGTCGGGTCGACGGGAGAGTTGTATCTCGCGGGGCCGCAGGTGGCGCGTGGATACCACAACCTCAGAGGTATGACGGCCGATCGCTTCGTTGCGAATCCTTTTGGAGCTCAAGGCGATCGAATGTATCGCACGGGTGACCTGGTGCGGTGGGTAGCTGACGCCGGTGCGCGTGACCTCGAATACGTGGGGCGCTCGGATTCGCAGCTGAAGATCCGCGGCTTCCGCGTCGAACTCGGCGAGATCGACGCAGTGTTGGCAAAGCACCCATCGGTGGAGTTCGTCGCGACAATCGGCCGAAAGCTCGACAACGGTGAGCACGCATTGGTGGCGTATGTACTTCCACTGACGGGTTCCGAGTTCGACGTATCGGAGCTGATCGACAACTGCAGGCGTGAACTTCCGCGTCACATGGTTCCAGCGTCGGTGATGGTAATTGACGAGATTCCGTTGACGCCCGTAGGTAAGTTGGATGTGGCGGCGTTGCCGGATCCGGTTTTCGAGTCGCGTGCGTTCCGTGAGCCTTCATCTGAGTCTGAGATGTTGGTTGCGGGTGTGTTCGGTGAGTTGTTGGGTCTCGAGCAGGTGGGGGCTGATGATGACTTCTTCGAGTTGGGTGGTAATTCGCTGATTGCAGCGAAGTTGGCGGGTCGTTTGAGTGCGGCTTTCGATGTGCGGGTTCAGGTCAAGACATTGTTCGAGTCTTCGACGGTGGCGTCGTTGGCTTCTGTGTTGAGGGCTTCGGCGGGGCGTGTGCGGGTGCCGTTGTCGGCGCAGACGCGTCCGGAGCGGGTGCCGTTGTCGTTGGCGCAGCAGCGGATGTGGTTCTTGTCGCGGTTCGATGCTGTGTCAGGTGTCAACAATATTCCGATCGTGCTGCGTTTGTCTGGCACGGTGGATATTGCAGCGTTGGGTGCTGCGGTGTCGGATGTTGTTGCGCGGCATGAAGTTTTGCGGACGGTGTATCCAGAGTTCGAGGGTGTGGGGTTCCAGCGGGTTCTTTCGGTGGATGAGTTCGAGGTGGAAGTATCGCCGGATCTTGTCAGTGAGGCCGATTTGTTGAAGGTGTTGGCGCCGGTAGTGACTGAGGGTTTCGATGTCACTTCCGAGGTGCCGTTGCGGGTTCGTTTGTTCCAGACGGGACCGTCGGAGTTCGTGTTGGCGTTGGTGATTCACCACATTGCCGCTGACGGCGTTTCCTTGGGTCCGTTGGTGCGTGATGTGTCGGTGGCGTATGTGGCGCGTGCGGGTGGGCAGGTTCCGCAGTGGGCGCCGTTGGCGGTGCAGTATGCGGACTTCGCGTTGTGGCAGCGTGAGGTGTTGGGGTCCGAGGGTGACCCGTCGTCGTTGATGTCCGAGCAGTTGGGGTATTGGACGTCGGTGCTGGCGGGATTGCCGGAGCGGATCGACTTGCCGGCGGATCGCCAACGGCCGTTGGTGGCATCCAATCATGGTGCGAGTTACCAGTTTTCGGTAGACGAGCGGTTGCATCGGGCGCTCGAGCAG
Organism: Rhodococcus sp. MEB032; assembly: GCF_030208925.1. Lineage (NCBI taxonomy): Bacteria > Bacillati > Actinomycetota > Actinomycetes > Mycobacteriales > Nocardiaceae > Rhodococcus > Rhodococcus sp. MEB032. The sequence goes on along the minus strand of NZ_JARVSY010000021.1, from coordinate 2,298 downwards.
TTGGCGCTTGATCGCAGTGTGTCGTTGTTCATGGTGGTGCATGCGGCGTTGGCGGTGTTGTTGGCGCGACTGAGTGGTAGTGATGATGTTGTCGTGGGCTCGCCGATCGCTGGACGGGGTGAGCAGGAGCTCGATGATCTGATCGGGATGTTCGTCAACACGTTGGTGTTGCGGACGGAGGTGGATTCCTCGGAGTCGTTCTCGAAGTTGTTGGGTCGGGTTCGTGAGGTCGATCTGGGGGCGTTCGGCAACGAGGATGTTCCGTTCGAGCGGTTGGTGGAGGTGCTTGATCCGGCGCGGTCGCAGGCTCATCATCCGTTGTTCCAGGTTGCGTTGTTCTTCCAGAACATGGCGCAGGGTGACGTGGAATTGCCGGGGCTGTCGATTGCCGGTTTCGACGCCGGTGTGGAAATCGCGAAGTTCGATCTGCAGTTGACGGTGACGCCGGTGGAGGAGGACGGCGTCGGTGTGGGGATGCCGATGTCGTTGACGTATGCGACGGATTTGTTCGACGAGTCGACGGTTGTTTCGTTTGCGGAGCGGTTGGTTCGGGTTCTGGAAGCGATGGTGGCGGAGCCTGATTCGGTTGTCGGGGATGTGGAGTTGCTTGGTGAGGACGAGCGTTCGCAGGTGTTGGTGGCGGTCAATGACACTGTTCACGAGTTGACTGCTGGTGCTTTGTTGCTCGACGGGTTTGTTGCGCAGGTGGCGGCGACGCCGGATGCGGTGGCGGTGGTGTTCGAGGGGCAGTCTCTGACGTATGCGGAGTTCGGGTCTCGGGTGAATCGCCTTGCACGGTATTTGGTTTCGGTGGGTGTGGGGCCGGAGTCGTTGGTGGCGTTGGCGATGCGCCGGTCGGTTGACCTTGTGGTGGGTATGTATGCGGTGGTTGCTGCGGGTGGGGCGTATGTGCCGCTGGATCCCGATCATCCGGTCGAGCGCAATGGTCATATTCTCGGGACCGCGGCACCGGTGTGTGTGTTGTCCACTGCTGGTGACGGTGTGGTGTTGCCGGGTGAATTCGATGTGGTGTTGATCGACGAGTTGGATGTGTCCGGGTTCTCGGATGCGCCTGTTTCCGATGCGGATCGTGTTGCGCCGCTGCGGGGTTCGAATGCTGCGTATGTGATCTTCACGTCGGGGTCGACGGGGAAGCCGAAGGGTGTGGCGGTTTCACATGCGGCGATCGTCAATCAGATGGCGTGGATGCAGGGTCGATATGTTCTGACCGGGTCGGATGTGTATCTGCAGAAGACTGCGACGACGTTCGACGTGTCGTTGTGGGGGTTCTTCTTGCCGTTGGCGGTGGGTGCTCGGTTGGTGGTGGCCACTCATGACGGTCATCGGGATCCGGGGTATTTGGCGTCGGTGATCGCTGATCAGGGTGTGACGGTGACGGACTTCGTGCCGACGATGCTGTCGGTGTTCGCGGGGGAAGTCTCTGCCAGCCAGTTGGATTCGCTGCGTGATGTGTTCGTCATCGGTGAGGCGTTGCCGGCGCAGACGGTGCGCGATTTCGGTGTGGTGTCGGGTGCGCGGGTTCACAACTTGTATGGTCCGACCGAGGCCGCGGTGTCGATCACGTTCGCGGATGTGACGTGCGCCGTCGATGGTGGTGTGGTGTCTATTGGTGTGCCGCAGTGGAATTCGCAGGTTTTCGTGTTGGATTCTCGTTTGCGTCCGGTGCCGGTGGGTGTTGCGGGTGAGTTGTATCTTGCGGGTGATCAGTTGGCTCGTGGGTATGTTTCTCGTCCGGATTTGTCGGCGGATCGGTTCGTTGCCAATCCGTATGGCGGCGTGGGTTCGCGGATGTATCGCACTGGGGACTTGGTGCGGTGGGGCGTTTCGGGGGAGCTCGAGTACATCGGTCGTACCGATTTTCAGGTGAAGTTCCGTGGTCAGCGGATCGAGTTGGGGGAGATCGAGTCGGCGTTGGTGGCCGATATGTCGGTGTCTGTGTCGTCGGTGGCTGTGGTGTCGACCAAGACCGGTGATCAGTTGGTGGGGTATGTGGTGCCCGCGTCGGGTGCGGTAGTTGATATTGCGGCACTGGTGGATTCGTTGGGTGCGGTGTTGCCGTCGTATATGGTGCCGTCGCAGATCATGGTGTTGGATGCGTTCCCGTTGAATGCTTCGGGGAAGTTGGATCGGAAGTTGTTGCCGGAGCCGGTGTTCGAGGTTGCGGTGTTTAGGGCTCCGGTGACGGCGGTGGAGGAGATCGTCGCGTCGGCGTTTGCCGAGGTGTTGGGTGTTGATCGTGTGGGTCTCGATGATGATTTCTTTGCTTTGGGTGGTAAT
>NZ_JARVSY010000058.1:0-25889 GCF_030208925.1 Rhodococcus sp. MEB032 | reverse complement strand
TCACCGGCGACGAGGCCGAGGTCGGTGAAAGTGTTTGCGGCGCGGCTGACTTCGGCGAGGAGGTCGTTGTAGGTCAGGTCGCGGGAATCGCCTGGTTCGCCTTCGAAGTGGATGGCGATGCGGTCGCCGTTGCCGGCGAGGACGTGGCGGTCGACGCAGTTGTAGGCGACGTTGAGTTTTCCGCCGACGAACCACTTGGCGACGGGGGCGTCGGTCCAGTCGAGGACGTCGGTCCATTTCTCGTGCCAGTGAAGGCGCTCAGCCTGATTCGCCCAGAAAGCGAGGCGGTCGGTATCTGCGGCAGCCTGCAACTCCGGTCCCGCGTTGGCGGCCACGGAGAAGTCAGCCAATGGAACGTAAGAGTCGGGCAGTATGTCGCTCATGGGGATACTTTCTCGCGATTTCAATATTGAGTAAGGTCGCGACCGCATTGGTCGGGTGCACTGCGAAGGCCCAACTGTGTGGTGCTGTGTGTATCTGATCAGGTCTGTGTTGTGGCACACATGTTTGTTGAGGCATTATCGTCTTGAATAGCCCCGAAAGTAGATATTGCCGATGAGTCTCGATGCCTACACGAATCCCGTCTTGCGTCCCAGCGACTACGAGTACGTGCGTGCCCGAAGCGTTCAGCTACGGCGGACCGCTGGTGTTCCTGTTGTGTTCGCTGGATTACGCGACGGGCCGAGCGTTCCCGTGACGGTGTCGGTGGGGCACCGGACCGCGGCGCTGAAAACGATTCGTGTGACTCCCAACCGGGGCTTGGGTGGGCTGAGCTGGCGCAGTCGGGAGCTGATGATTGTTCGTGGCTACAGTGCCGCGCCCGAGATCACTCACGATTTCGACGATCAGATACTTGGAGAGGGCATCACCGATCTCTTGGCTGCCCCCTTCGTGGTCGACGGCGACGTGCGCGGGCTGCTTTACGCTGGTTACAGAGGCCAGGGGTGTGTGGAGGCAAATGTGGTTGAACACCTTGTTCGCCATGCGGATTCCATTGCTGCCGAGTTGCGGGTACGTGATGAGGTAGATCGGCGAGTTAGTGCACTGAGCGCCCGTGAACAATCCATGGCTGATGCCGACAGTTCGGTTCGTTGGCTGACCCAGCTCCGAACGATCGCTGCTGACTCCGCTGATCCACGAACTCGGCATAAACTCGAAATCTTTATCAGGAGCGCCGCCGGATCAAGTACGCCGCATGTCGAATTGACCCACCGACAGCTGCAGGTCTTGTCATTGGTCGCACTCGGTTGTTCGAACAAGGAGGTGGCCGTGCGTTTGGGGGTGCGGGCCGAGACCGTGAAAACCTATTTGCGTGCAGCGATGGTGCGCTTGGGTGCACGGACACGGCACGAAGCGGTGATCAAGGCTCGTCAGGCAGGTCACGCTCTTCGGTAGCCATTGCCCAGGCGTGAGCGTTGCAAGTGTCGTATCGCTCCGGGAACGCCAGAGGTCGTCGACATGACGAGATTGTGCAAGACACGGTCAACTTGATCGGCGGTACGGACACCGCTGGAGTGTCTGTCCTCGAGTATGACGGGAATCGCGTCGACCGCGCCCCCACTTCACGTGCCGCCTCGGTGGCCGCCGAACTCGTTTTGAAGCGAGGCAGGGCTCTGCCACCCGGTACCACGGAGAGGTTGGGCATTGTTTGTCGCTGCTGGGAACGCTGCCTTCGAGAAGATGGCCTGATTTTTCTTGCAAGGTGAGAACCATTGGGGTGCAAGTTTTTCGGCCATCGTTCTGGCTTCGTTCGAACCGTGCCGGGTCTGTGAATCCATATGGCCGTTGGCTGGGCGGTTTTAGCGAGGTCCAGGTTGCTTCGATGCCTTGTTTCCGAACACCAATGCCCAGGGTTGCGCTACAGATGTCAGCATCGACACCGCATCCGTCGACTGACCCCACGCGGTTCCGTAGTCACACACGATCGGGGAAGCCTTTCTTCGCCTTGGTCTGGAAATCGTAGATCGGATTGAGATTCGTTAATGTGTTGTTGTCAAACATTTTTCGGATCTCGGTATGACGATGGTGGTGGATCGTCTCATATGAACCAGCGTAGTTCGATCGTCTGGGATGCTCGCGCCGAAGCCACATCGAAATCGACTGCCTCAGTTGCTGCTCTTGTAGTTTGATCGCGACCGTTTCCTGAATAGCTGGCGCTGAGCACCCAGAATCGACTGTTTGCGGTGGTGGTGCCGACACCCGCCTTGGCGTCGGCGTCCATCTCCCGCCGGTCGATTTCTCGCTTGTTGTTCGCGTACCCGTTGCAGTTTGCCATCCCGCGGGATTCTCTTCGCACTGGTCGGCGATGATTTAGCAGTCTATCGTGTTCGCGGGGCTCAACGAATACCGCAGGATTCACACCAAAGCTATGAAGTCGAGGCATCCTCTCCCGAATGATCAGCTCGATTTCCGGCATGGATTCCCCGTGGAGGTGGAGATCTCCGATCATGTTCTGTGGTTCCAAGGGGGATTCATCGATGCTTTCGGCGCAGAACTGTGCGGTTTGTGAGCAGGGACGTCTTTTGCTGACCTTTGAACGCCACGTCCTTAAGCAGTGATTCTCGTGGGAAGGAGGAAAGCTTCAGGTGGGTTAGAGACCACCGTCGGGGGCGAAGACCAAACGGCCGTCGTCGAGGGCGATTGCCCACCTCAGCGTTGGCGCCCAATCTCGCCCCAGATCGGAATTGTCGATGACGCTATCGGCGTAGTCTTCGACTACGACACCCACCCGCGGCCCGGTGTCGCCGGAGCGTGATCCGAGGGTCGAGATCATCTTGACCCGAGACCCGACCGCAATGGGACCAGTGCGTTGAGAATCAGAGCTATGCATGGACATGATTCTGGCAGAGAATCGGACACGCACACCTCTCAAGATCGCTTTAGACACTGAACCGATTCAAATTCGAGACGACAACGTCGCAAGCGAGGCGTGACACCAGCACGGAATCGCATCAGCGAGTTCGGGACCCCGATGTGCCCGAGTTTCGCGGATTGTCATATTGATTCGGGGCTTCTGGATGGTGGGCGGAGCGCCCGTAGAGACTGATCTTAGGGTCGGACGATCCTCGCGGTTGGTGGTCGATAGCCGGAGCGGGCACATGTGTTTCCCGGAAGTCTCTGCACGTCAGAAAACCTCACCTTCGGTTCGACGTAGTCGTGTCCTATCGCAATGCCGTGGCTATGGCCAAGTTTGTCCTGGCATGAGATTGCGCTACTGTCGAAGCCGGCCTCGGCGCTCGCAGCACGCCCTGGGTGATTTGGAGAGACGACTCTTTCTTCTTCGTCACTTTCGTTCGTTTCGAACGATCGGGTGTGGTTGCCACGGACTTCCTAAGCCTGAAAGTGCTTGCCGCAAAGGCGATTAGGGGCTCGGTCTTGAGAAAAATGAACTTCGGAAGATTTGGGGTAAATCGTCATCGGAAACGGCAGTGATTTTCACTCGCACGCTACTGGGCTGAGAAGATTCGATTTCGAGAGGCCTGGAGTTTGGTGAGTGCTTTTGGGCGAAGGGGACAGATGATCCCGCACTCTCTGGTGGTCGTCGGGAGGGGATCCGGTTGTCCATCAGCAGCTGCCGCGTTGGTTTCGTGAGAGTGAGCCGAGTCGGCCATAGGCCAGTGCCTGTAGGCAACCCAATGGTGCCCCAGAAACTTGCGGGGTATGTGCAATGCGGGGCGAGTCCTCATCGGGCAATTGGTAGTTGAGGAGGATGCGGCACATTCGAAGGGGTCAGGTCCAATGTCCCTTGTCGAAGATCAGGCTCCCGATTATCGCTAGCGCGGCGAGTATGCAGAGCGCTACGACGAGCACGGTGCTCACGCGGGTGGCAAAGCTGCTGTAACGCCTGGCCCGCTGCCGGTGTGCCCTTCTGGGCAGTGAGTTCGTTTTCACAGCAAGATCTTGCCACTTACTTCATTCGTCCGGAAGAGGTCGAAAGTCTCGGATCTCGATGACCAAGTCCTCAAAAGATTTGTTGGCGATCGCGTTTCGGGGAAGTGAGTCGGTTACAATCCGCTATTTTCTATCCGTTGTGCTTGCGTGAGTTCCGTCGGCATCACCTTCGCTTTCGTCAGTGGGGGATTCTGCTGTGCGGCTGTGGGCTCGGGCAAGGCCGCGTGCGAAACTCAGTCACGGGAGAGTTCTGCATGGCAGTACAGCTTTCGTGACATATCGGGGGAGGCTCATCGAACGCCAGCCTCGGCGGCCGGCGTTTCTCCTTCGCAGGCCGATTACGCGGCTGGGGCGTCTCATGCGTCGTCTGACCATCGATATAATTCGCAAGACGTACCGAACTGCGAATATCAACGAGACCGTAGGTGGACATCTTGCGCTTGAGGACTGCGAAGTCTGCACACGTGCCCCGCTCGATGCCTCCCCACTTCATGAGCGAGACTCGAAGCGTGGGTCACATCAAAGGGTACGCAGTGCCTGTTTCGGAGTGCCAGTTTCTTCCGACTGAATCTCGCCGTACAGGGTACGCGACCCTTCCAACTGCGCTCTGACGGATCACCGCGGATCGAAAAGGCACCTCCGTGGCAATACTGACGTCCTTGTTCGCGTAGAGCATCGATCGAATCGGCATCACCGCGAGGTGTTTGTCGGTATCCCAGGCCATTTGCCGCCGAAGAGTAGTCCGGTGCGATGAATCAATCCAGGTTCGTTGGCCAAGTTGACGCCGTCCGCGCTTCATGCGCGGTTAGTTCTGCGACACGCGCGCCGACTCGCGGGATTTTATTTGTACGCACCTGGAGTCACGTCGGCAAACTACTTCCGAGGCACGGAATGCGATCGCAGCCCAATTTGCTCACTCCGATCGCAGGATCTGGATCTCGGCAGAAGGCTTGTCCCTATGGCATTGGCATGACCCATTAGATCCAACTGATGCTGGATCGCCCCGACCAATTGGCCAGACGTTCGGTGGGGCCAGCTTCAGCTCGCGGGTCTATGAATACTGAAAATGGCACTCCCGGCACACGGATTGCAGGGGGCAGGATGTGGCGCTGCATCGTAGCGGTCGGTTCGACCAACGCCGGGTCCGCTTCGGCCGGCTGACCTGTCGCGACCGCGAGGTCCCAGCCGTGGACGAGCGCTTCGTTGGTGTATCCCCAGAGCGCGACTCGGCCAGGGGACTCACCCCACGGTGCGACGACGGGCTTGTCGAGCAGCGCGTCATCTGCCCACGCTTTTTGGGCGCGGTCGGCGAGGCGCGCGAAGGTATCCGCATCGTGCTCGGATGCGATCGGTGATACAGAATCGGCGCTTCCCAATTCGGCTATGGCAATGATTCGGCCGACAGTACCGATCAGGCGTGAAGAGAGAGTTTTGACGTTGTACTCATCGCATGGGGTGGGCAGCGCGTGCTGGTCGTTGCGGACGCTGCGGAGCAGCGTGGTCACCCAGGTAGTCGCGCCGAGATAGATTGGGCGGGGGTCGATCAGTTCGGGAGCGCTGACGGTGTTGATGGCGAAATTCCTCTCGTCGGAGCCGCCTGGTCGGCGGCATGGAATCGAGTAAACCCGCCAAACATGTCATCTTCTGTCATGTTTGGCGGGCAAGATCTCAGAACATGCGCGCCGACCGACTTCTCGCCATCCTTATGCTCCTGCAGCGACGCGGACGGCTGACCGCATCGGATATTGCTGTTGAATTGGAAGTGTCCACACGGACTGTGCTTCGCGATATCGACGCCCTGTCCACGTCCGGAGTGCCCGTCTACACCGATCGTTGACGAGGTGGGGAATCAGCTTGATTCCCGGATACCGCACCGACCTCACAGGTCTCACCTTGGAGGAGGCGAAAGCACTGCTGTCTTCGGGGGGCAGACCGGGTCAACTCGCCGCATTTTGCGAGCGCCATGCGAAAGGTCGCTGCTGCGCTCCCGGACTCACACCGCGCGGAAGCAAACCGTGCGTCGGCGCGGATACTGGTGCGTCCCGACGGATTTGCCTGGCCGAGCCTGCCGGATCCTCATCTGGTCGAGCTTCAGCGGGCGGTCATTGACGGACTGCGAGTGAAGATGTTGTACACCAGTCGCGCCGCCTCCGCAGCGGAGCGCACTCTGGACCCGATAGGCCTGGTATGTGCCGGCTCTTACTGGTATCTGTTGGCTGAGCAGGATGGTGTCGAGCGGACATACCGCGTGTCACGTATCGAGGAACTCACTGTGCTTGCCGAACCCGCGATTCGTGCCGTTGATGTAGACCTAGAGGCGAATTTCTTGCTGCATTGGAATGCCTTTCGGAAGTCCTTTCCGAAAGTCCTTGTCTCATGTCTGGTCCGAGAGAACGTGTGGGATTCGGTTGCGGGCAAGTCGCTCCGGGTTCACCATCGCGAAGGCGGGGTCGAAGGTTGGTGGCGAGCGGAGTTGGAGTTCGCTGAGGACGCTCACGCAGTCCGAGCATTGTGGGCTGCGGGGTCAGCAGTTGTGGCTTTGAGGCCGCTGCGAATTCGGGACGAACTACGTACACGCGCCATCGATACAGCGGCCAGTTGCAACCTCTGAGTGGTCCAGTACAGGGAATCTGCCGCGCCGATTGTCGCAGCTTGCGTAACGCGCTCTCGTCATACCGTTCTGGCCGCGATGCGGTGTCGAGTTGCGATCCGGTGTCCGGCTCGCAGCGCGCAAATTGCCTGAGGTATTGATCTTTTCGGTTTCCGCCCTTACTTCGTCCGCCTCGCAGTGCGGCGAGGAATGCGCGGACCTGGACGCGGGCGTTAATTCAGGTCGGGTGTACCCGGGTCAGGTGAGTATCTGTGATGTGAGCGATTCTCTGGCGCGACGCTCGACGAGTAACGGGATGAAGTCGCGAACGAGTGCAGGGTTGAATCGGTGATAGGCCTCGGTGACGACTGCATCGACCACGTTGGATGTGGCATTTGGAAAGGCCGCTGCGAGGTGGGCTTTCACCTGGTTGATCTGACGCTCTTCTTCAGCAGGAGTCATATCTTCATTCTCGTTCCCGACCCGGAAATTCTCTACTGAGTGTCCGAACTTTTTCGGTTAAGACGCGAACACGCGTACTGGATCCATCGCACGTGGTTCGATTGACTCAAGTATTCGCCAGTCTTGATGAGCAATCCTGGAAGGTCAATGAGAGTTTTGGTGGTGTGGCACAGCTGGATTCAAAGACTTTGTACTGACGCCAACTCTGGAAGGCGCCGGATCGTAAGGGGCCCCAGATGTTGAAATGGCAGGTTCTCAGTGTCTGGTTCCGGCATCGGTGTCGGATCGGACAGTGAACGCAATTCAGCCTGGCGTGATTGGGTCGAAGCTTCGGGCTTGCGGCGATTGAACCTTCTTACCGCGCCTCCGGTTTGTTTCGTAGATCTATGGGCAAGGAAGACGGGTTCCGATTGAGAGCCATTGACCTTGAGAGCGTTTGGCGCGTCCGGTGGGATCGGCGGGTCTTTTTCCCCACTCGATTTTGAGGTCGTCTGTGTCGCCAAAGGCGCTTGTGTTCGTTCTCGACATGATTGTTAGCGAATCCGGGTCTTCACTGTCACCGTAGACAGAGCGTTGAGCACGGCTGGTTAATCCTGGCGCTCTTGTACGCTGATGAGTTGACTTTCTATCACCCGAGTTGCAGCGAGCAGTAATCGGTCCTGTGCAGCACATGGTGCGAATGGATGAACGATGCCGCAGTCAATGCCGTACTTCGCGATCGCGGGAGTTATGGGCGGTATGCCGTCTGTCCGGTGCGAGTACCAACCAGATGACCAGTTTGTGTGCCGCGGCGTGGAGGGTTCATGGATGCGGCGTGACCATACGCAGGTCGGGTTCGTGCCGATAGTGGTGGGTTCGACTGCAGTTGAGGTGCGGTGTCGATCTTCCACGTTCGGATCTCGGCAGATGCTTCGCAATTGAGTCAATTGTCCCCGAACGTATTTGGCTTGGCTGTGCCGAGCATGAAATACGCCGAGATGGCCAGTTGGGGCGTCGAGTGCCCCTCCGGCGGTGAATGTCGTCGATCGCGTTCTGAGCTTCTAGGGTTGGTCACAGCGTGTTCTCATGTATTCGGATCCGTTTCTGCACCGCGGAGAGGTTGGTAGATCGGGGCCTGCGATTAGCATTCGGGGACGTTGACTGCCAGACCTCCTAGTGAGGTTTCCTTGTATTTGGAGAGCATGTCGACGCCGGTCTGTCGCATGGTTTCGATTGCCTGATCGAGTGAGACTCGGTGAGTTCCGTCTCCGTGCAAGGCGATCTTGGCGGCGTTGACCGCTTTGACCGAGGCGATCGCGCTTCGTTCGATACAGGGAATCTGCACCAGTCCGCCTATGGGGTCGCAGGTCAGGCCGAGATTGTGTTCGATTCCGATCTCGGCAGCGTTCTCCACCTGAGCGGGTGTGGCGCCCATCAACTCGGCGAGCGCACCGGCGGCCATAGAGCAGGCAGAACCCACCTCGCCTTGGCATCCCACCTCCGCTCCAGAAATCGAAGCGCGTTCCTTGTAGAGCACCGCTATCGCAGCGGCGGTGAGTAGGTACCGCACCACAGCGTCGTCGCGAGCTTCTGGGGTGGCCAGCTCAGGCAGGAATCGTAGTGCCCAGTAGAGAACTGCCGGAACGATTCCTGCAGCGCCGTTGGTCGGTGCAGTGACGATACGCCCGCCGGCGGCGTTTTCCTCGTTGATTGCCATGGCTGCGACGTTGAGCCAGTCCATCGAATCGACGTGGTCGATGCCGCGGTCTCGCGTACGCAAGCGTGAATAGACTTCCGGTGCACGCCGTTTGACCTTCAAAGCGCCGGGCAGGTAGCTCTCCGTGCTGTGGAAACCGCTATCGATAGAGGCAGCCATGACCGACCAGATATCGAGGAGCTGGGTGCGCACATCGTCCGCGTCGCGAAGAGCGCATTCATTGCCGAACATCACCGCGCTGATCGGAAGCGAAGTCCGCGCGCACACATCGAGCAGTTCTCCTCCTGTTCCGAACGGCATCGGAACCCGGGTGGTGTCGACGAGGGCGGGGGTGTCACCGTGTCGTTCGACGAAACCTCCACCGACGGAGTAGAACACCGATTCATATGCCGCTGTCGCGGCATCGAGTTCGGTCGGTCTCCACTTCGGGGCGTTCGCGTCGGTATGGACGGCGAACCGCAATGTGTTGCTGTGGCGATCCTTGATCGTCAACGGATGCATCCCGATGGCTGCCGTATCGAATGCGAGGTTGGTCAGTGCTGCGAATCGTAATACGCCCGAGGAATCGATGACGCCGACACGGTCACGGGCATAGCCAGGGTCGATCGATTCCGGTTCATTGCCTTCTAGTCCGAGCAGGACCGCACCGAGCGTGCCATGGCCGGGCCCGGTCGCCGCCAGTGATCCGTACAGGTCCACCTCCAGTCGGGTGATCGTGGTGGGATCCACAATGTTCTTGACATCGTCGACGAACATCGCGGCTGCGCGCATCGGACCTACGGTGTGCGAACTCGACGGCCCGATCCCGATGGAGAACAGATCGAACACGCTGATGCTCATACTTCGCTACCTCCGTGGTGGGGCAGGTCGGCGCCTGTCGCGGAAGGCCAGCTCGGGTATCGCACCCACCGATCGGGTCCGAACTGTGCGCGCAGATCGGCGGTCCGGTATGCATGTGGAGTCGAGCATGCGATGTCGGTGACCGAAGCCGTTATCACAGAAGCGATTTCGGGAATGATATCGAACGATTCACCCCGCCGAACCAACTCCTGAGTTCCAATGCGCAGACCTTCCGGTGCAGTGCCCGGACTTTGCCAGGGCAGTCGGCAAGCCCCGGTGTAGATGCCGTCTCGTTCAAGACGGCGCATCGCAGCGATGCCGCTACCGAGCGACTGCACGTCGACGAGGACCTGGCGCGTGGCAGTGTATCCACGGCGCCGGCTGACGACGACAAGACCAAGAACATTCAGATGTGCGGAGTTTTTGGCCTTGAAGAATCGAACTTTGGCGCGCCTGCCGCGATTTGGCGGAGCGGACGGTTGCATCGCAACACATTCTCTGTCTTCGTTGGCGAGGAGCGCTTTTTTCTTTGTATCTCCAGACCATCCGAAAGTGGGGCGGGTGGACCTTGCCCTGTCGTGCAGTGACTCGATACCAGGCGACACAATATTGGTTCCGGCGTACAAGACGATTCCGGCCTCTGCTACCTGGTAGTCGTAGTTGTTCGGGTTCGATCTGATCGAGGAGGAAGCGCCGTCGGAGGACTTTTCGTGGTGGCGTCTTTCCGGACTCGACTGTTGTCGTTCAGCCGTTGCGGATGATTGGGATGTGGTGGTCGGTCTAAGAGGCATGGTGCCTCTTGCACATCCATATGCACATGACGTTGGGCGTTGCGGTGTCATGCAGTCTGCCGGTTCAATCGGCGTGCCTTGTCGGTGAACAACTCGCCGAGCAGGTATCTATTTCCGTGCCCGGGATGTATCTGGGTGTCGGGGGACAGTTCGGCGAACTTGTCGAGAGGCCCCACGGTATTGCGTTGCTCCGCGCCAAGTTTTCTGTGTGCAAGGGCATCGCCTGCAAATGCAAGGGCATGGCGAGCGATGTGTAGGGTCACAGACCCGGGCGTGGTGGTAGGTGTATGTAGGACACGTATCTCTTCGCCAGCTATGCCGATACGTTGGCCATGGTAGAGACGCCAGTAGCGACGCTCGCCGTGCACTGCCTGCCAGGCGGCATGGTCAGCAGGGTGAAGTAGAACCGGCGCGTTTAGGCTCTCGCCGAGCACCATCGCTGCCGCAATGTGAGCGCGATGACCGTGAGTGCAGATGACCGCGGTTAGTTGCCGGGTACCAACGGCATCGGCCACCAATTCGGGAGCACCCGCCGGATCGACAATCACCACTTCCCGCTCGTCTCCGATCAACCAAACATTGGTTCGTGAGCGGCGAGTGGGTTTGCGACCGGGGCAACCGGTCGACCGGGCGCAGACGCGATCGACGCGAAAGCGTTGTTTCATAGGGTGGCTTTGTCCTCAGTGCTTATTCAGTGTCGGAAGCACTCTCGTGCCGAACGTAATGTGCATCCGCACCGGTTGGTTCTCTGCAGACGCTGACAACCGCACTCGGTGCGCAGTCTTGCGACCGCCGAGAATGAGCATATCCGCCGCAATGCGCGTCTGTTCGACAGGCATGCAAGACCTAATCGAAAGATTAGGAGGGGTTTGGATCAGATTACGCCCGATGGGCTTGTAGCGATCAAAGGTGGAACTTGGCGGCTCCTGCGGGGAGGAAGGTAGTCGGTATTTTCTGAGCCACGGTGTCTTTTGGCCGTCGGGTGTCACAGTAGTCTTCGGAAATTTAGCGTCGCTGAAAACCGAACATGCTTTGGCGCAGTCAAGATAGAGAGAAGCGATCAGCTACTCAGCCGAGCCTCTACCAGGCAGGTGCGCGCACAAGTCCGTGTGGTGTGGACGGACAGAGCGCGCCACCATTTCCCGCGGGCTTGGCTGGTGGAGCCCTGGAATTGGTCATGGAGGGGTGAGCGCTGTCCGTCCCCTCACTCGAGTACGAGGTCAACGAGATCGGCACCACAGACGCCACGGACGACGAATCTCGGCAGTTTCGGCCGGACAACCAATTGCCGGAAAACCCGCAGCGGCAACGGCCTGATCTTGACTTGGTATACCGTCGAATCTGGCTCGTCGATCGGTTTCTACGGGAATCAGTCGCCACAGATAAGGATTTGGTCGTTGGACTCTACGCTGGAGCCTGATCGCGCCAGGAGTGGACAACCCCTCTGCCGCATAACTGATCGACCGCGCCAACGGTGAATTACGTTGTGCGGTCTGAATTTCCCTCGAATGAGCGAGTCGCGTGAGCCAACCACCCTGACTCTCTGAAGCTGTTCTTAGCCAGGCAAATCGGATCTGCAGGTGTGCGATGTTTGTGTCCGCGAGCGGCGTGAAGCTTGTGACTGTTCGTGTGTATCCGCCTTAGGAAATGCTTGACGTTGTTGCCTTCGCTGGCGTTCGACGATCGAGAGCCATATGTCGACGAGGTGAAACCATATCGTCGGGGTTGATGTGTAGTGGGTTCGGATATTCGGGAGGGTGGAGAGTGCGGATCGGACCGCTTCCAGCTGCCCGGTGCCGACGTCGAAGATTACGTGCAGGCGCTGATCGGGGTGTGTTTGCGCCAACTGTAGACAGAACAAAGTGAGGGTTTCGAAGTTGCAGGGGTGGGGTCGTTGTCCGAAAGGTTGGCCCGTGGTGAGTGGTTTACCGGCGGGAAGCACGGCCGTTCGACTCTGGAGGTAGCGATGAAACTGTTCGGCACACACCGCGGATCGGATTGGTTGTATTTGTTCGGGTCGGCTGGGTTTGTTCGCGACGGCCACGATGATCGCGTTGCACTGTGGTCCGATGTGTAGGCCCGCGACTGCCACAACCGATGCGGACAGTGCGGGGACGGTCGCAAATGTGAATTTGTCAGGGCCACACGGTTTGATGCCGTACTCCTTCCACACCGCTTGCACTGTCGTTTTGCTGATCTCCAGGTGTTGTGCCAGTAGACGGGAATTCCAATGAGTGATCTGGAATTTCGAAGGTGGCCGAGTTAGAAGGCGTGTGATAATCGCGTGCGACTCGACGACGCGAGGCCTGCCTGGTTTTGGATGATCGATCAGAACAGCCGTTCCGTACTCGGAGTAGCGGGAGCGCCAGGAGATCACGGTGGGGCGCGAGATGCCCAACTTCTTGGCAATCGAAGTATTTGAGTGACCGGCCGCGGCCAGTAGGACTATCTGTGCGCGTACCACCAAATCTCGCGACGACGCGCCCGAATTTGCGATTTCCTGTACACGCCCGTGATCGCCCTCGCGCAGGATCAGCGGGCGTGAAACGGGCATGGTTTACGACCAACGGCGGCGTCCGACGACAGTCTGCGATGTTGCCCATAGGTGACCACGATCGGGAATGTATCAGTTTTTGTTCTTTGCGGAGTGTTCAAGTGCAGCGCATGGATCTTCTCAGTCACATGTTGAGATAGCCGGTGGGTGTCTATGGCGAGTAGCGCGGTGATCGAGAGTGCGCAATATGCGAGGTTTCAGGTTTGCCAGCGCAACCAAGAGTTCATAAATCTTGATCACCCCGCATGTAGATATGGGAGATCGCCGAGTTTCACTGAGGTCAAACCGAGATTGGCAGCCGGAATTTCGAAGGCGAAGAGTACTTCAAACCTCCGACGAAGGCTTTACATTGAGGCTCTGCTGCCCTGCGGAGGGATCGAGCTGTCGCAAATCATTGTGGTAATGACGGCATTGGAAATCGGCACACTATGATCATCGGTGGTCAAAGTGGGTTCATGCACGCGAGAAACCGGTGACGGATCTGTTAGCACCTTCAGCTGTCCTGATGTGAAAGAGAAGCAGAGAGGGGTGAAGTCCTGTCCTCGATGTATCACTACGCCGTGTGCCGCAATTGTTCCAGGGTCCATGTTGCGATCTGAGTGCGCGAGGTGAATCCTAGTTTGACCAGAATTCGCTCTACGTGCCCCTGTGCTGTGCGTTGAGATATCACCAACTTGCCAGCAATCGCCCTGTTGGTGAGTCCTTCTGCAACCAGCGCAGCGACTTCGCGTTCCCTCTTGGTGAGGCTGTTGGGCTCAGACGTCACCTTGCTGGGTAACGACTCACCGAGTGCTGCGGCCAAGGCTGCTCGCAAACTAAGGTCGTTTCCAGCTTTGAATGCTGCCTCAAAGGCGCGCGAGCTCATGGACCGGCGCACCTCGTTTTCGCAACTACTGTGATATTGCGAGATCGCAGATATGGTTGCAGGGCAGGTCTTTACACGACTCCATATAGTATTGGCTGCGCCGAGGTGGGAGGCAGCGGCAGGATATCGATGCTCTTGGGTGGCGACCCATCCAAGCCCCTCCATGGACCACGCGTAGCCGTGCGGATCTTCGCGGCGCTTGCTGAGTTGGAGACTGCGCCGGAACAACGCTGTGGCATTGTCGAGTTCGTTGTTCTTCATCGCAAGCAGTGCGTCCGCCCACAAAGAGCAGCTGAGAAGGTGAGTATCGCCGACTTCTTCAGCGATCGTCCGAGTAGATTCGGCAAGGGCTTTCGCCGTATCGAGATCACCGACGCTGCCGGCGAGTAGGCCGAGCAGATGGCCCGCGATGGCCCGCGGTATCTGACTACATCCGTTGAGCGACGCATCGGATGCTGCCGAGTATGCAGCCCTCATTTGCGGCAGATCGCCCGATTGGTAGGCGACAAAGCACTTCGAGAGGTTCAGAAATCCGTGAGTGGTAGAGCAGACTGGGGCGTTTGATAGTTCTTGCAGTTCCCGAAGTGCTGGCGCAGCGGGCGGCGCTCCCATCGCCGCGAGAAACATAGTGGCGTTGCATAGTGCTCTTGCCCTCTCCTGCAATGCTTCTGGGTCCTTCGTTGCTACGGCTGAGAGAAGCCAGTGCAATCCCTCCTCAAACATGCCGCGGGAAATCCAGAACGGAGACAGGGAATTGGCCAGGCGAATGCCTTCCAGATGACGATCTGGGGTAGCGAACGCGAACCTCAGTGCAAACAGTAGGTTCGACTCTTCGGCGGCTAGCCGTGCGGCCCACAATCTCTGCTGTGTGCCAACCCACTCTGATTCAGCGCGCGCGGCTAGGGCGCACAGCCAGTCGAAATGCCGATGCTGAAGTTGTGTCAGGACTCCGAGCTTCTGAGCACGAGTTCGACCGTATTCGCGGATGGTTCCGAGTAGTCGGTAGCGGACTCCCTCATCAGATGTCTCTCGCATTACGATGGACTTGTCCACCAGAGCGGTCAGAACGTCCGCGAACTGGGGCTCTGGGATGCTCTCGGAGCAGACTGCTTCAGCGGATTCGAGGGTGAACGAGTCCGTGAATACAGCAAGCCGGGCCCATAAATCCTTCTCCAAGTCACTACACAGGTTGTAGCTCCACTCTATGCAGCGTTTCAACGTCTGTTGACGCGCCGGTGCCCCTCGTGCACCCAAGGTCAGAAGCACAAACCGATCGTCTAACCTGGCGAGAACCTGCTCGATTGACATTGCCCGAAGCCGAGTTGCCGCTAGCTCGATCAGGAGCGGAATCCCGTCGAGTCGCTGGCAGATTTGCGCGACTGTCCTCTTGCCGGATTCGGATACCGAGAATTCGGATTCGATGGCGGTCGCACGATCGATAAACAGTGCGACCGCATCGTCGCTGTGAGCGCAGGACGGACTCGAGGATTGATCTGAGTACGAAAGCATTGGCCCGATGCGAACGACCGCTTCACCGGAGAGGCCCAAGGGTTCTCGACTGGTGGCAAGGATTCGAAGGCGCGGACACTCCCTGAGCAAGTGGATTGCGGCCTGTGAGATTTCTTCAATGCACTGCTCGCAGTTGTCGAGGATGAGAAGAACCTCTCGGTCACCGACTGAATCGGCCAGCAATGCAATAGAACGAGAGTCGGTTATTTTGCTGCAGTTTAACTTTCCTAGATTATTGCCGGATGCACTGTCCAGCTCGATCAGGCAGATTCCATCATGAAAGGTGCGACGTACCTTCTCGGCTACGCGCAAGGCAAGGCGCGTCTTTCCGATCCCTCCAGGTCCTGCCACCGTCACCAGTCGCGAGGAGCCCATGCGCCGACGCGTCTCTTCAACCTCTCGTCGGCGACCGATGAAATTTGTTAACTCTGGCGGAAATCCCGTGCTGGTGCTCTCGGTGAGCGGTATTGTGCCATCAGTATATGCCGAGGAAATATGGATGCGCTTGGGTGAGACTGCACATCGTGAGCTTGTGAGGTATCCGAATCGGTGGTTCTGATCGTCAGTATCGTGGGCTGGTGGATGCTGTTTATCGTGATGATTCCGGCGATGTAGTTGTTGCGCGTTAACGCAGCAGGTCGTATCCGGTAGGATTCCGCGTTGCTCGATACCGGTGGCGGAGGGTACTTCGCGCGTAATGCCGAACTCTTGCAGGTTGATTGAGCGTATCCGCTCGGGTTTTTCGGAGACTTGGTCTACCGTTGTCATGTCATTGCCTCAGACTGCCGCTGATATGCGGTCTATCGCACCAACGAGCGAACATCGGGTAAACGGAGGTGCAGGTGTTGAAATTCTCGTTTGTCGACGGCAGATTTTTTGCCTGTGATCCCTTTTTGGCTTCGCGATGCCGACGCTCACCGGTGATGAACGCTGTCGTCGTGGGGGATAGGGCAGACCGTTAGAACTGTGGTGGTTTCTCAGTTCATGTCATCATGAGTTCGGCCTTGGGCCGGAACCTGTGACGTAATCATCAGGGTGTAATAGTCTTGCTATTCTCAGCCCAATCGCACGAATTTTTGGGTGGCGATTGTGCGCGGAGAGAATTGGGGCGGCGCGTGCTTCAAGGGATGTTGTCACTGCGTTGACCTCAGGCCGAGCAGTTCGTTCAGTCGATGCATTTTGACTCCCGACGATGAGTGCG
Source organism: Rhodococcus sp. MEB032 (assembly GCF_030208925.1). Taxonomy (NCBI): domain Bacteria; kingdom Bacillati; phylum Actinomycetota; class Actinomycetes; order Mycobacteriales; family Nocardiaceae; genus Rhodococcus; species Rhodococcus sp. MEB032. The sequence goes on along the minus strand of NZ_JARVSY010000058.1, from coordinate 9,490 downwards.
TGTGTCTCGATGTGCGTTCAGACTACTGACGCCGCTTGGTGTGCGCGATAGCCGCACCGCACAGTGGTCTGCCGGTGCTGTGCAAAATGCACAGCATCGGATCGACTTCGGGTTGGCGCGGACGTCGTCCAGTCGGATCGCGCTGCGGCGCTATTTGTGCCGGAACTGCGAAGCGTGAAGCTTCCTCGGGTTGGCGGACACCTGCCGTGAACTCGCCGTTCGATCGTCTGGTCGGAACGTGCGCGGGGATCCGTTTCCATTGCTTGAAGTTGGTTCTCGATTGTTCGACCTTGGTATCGGAAAGACTTAAGTCGAGAGGACGTTCGCTCGATAGTTTCGCCGGCCGCGATGGTGTCACCATCGTGCAATTCTGTCCGGCTTACCGCTGCGAGGGCCTCTTGGCCGAGTTTCCGCCCTACCCGTAGGGCCGCAGGCAGGGCGTCTTCGGGCTAGGCGCATGCCATTCTTCGTCAGGGCGGTGGCATTCGTTCGGTTGTGCTTACGGGTCGTCGACGCCGTCAAAGTCTGCGCTATCGGAGAGATTTGGGCTTTTACGGTCCCATTCGAAAACTGTGACGATGCAATCGATCTGAGTATCAGCTGTGCTGCGGCTGAGTCAGCAGCTCGGATGCGCAGAGTGCTCGTGACTGGCTCGGTGAGCATCGCTCACACCTCGATCACTCTCGTGGCCGGCGTCGCGCGCGGACGTGGCGGAAAACTACAGCTGTTGGCCGATGGTGAACCAACGCTTTTCGGGTAGTGCGTATCGCACACTCTGCGAGCAGGGGTAGGCGAAACGCCTATCGTCCACTGTGCGTGCGGGTTGTAACGTTGAGTCACAACTCGGAGTATTCGCTCGCGGCCGAGGAGCTTTTCTCATGCATTTCGTGTGTGCCTTCACGTCGCTGCTCCGAACATCGCAGTGCCGAGCCTCAAGGAGGCGATCGTGAGCGTTGCCAGGAACCAGGTTCTGTCTGGTGCTAAGCGCATGGGATCCGAGTCGCTTGAGTCTGAGTACGACGATGATTCGGTAACCTCAGGAGGGTCAGTAGCGAGTCGTCAGATCTCGGACGACGGCGTGGATAGCGTGTTCGTTTCATGTTTTGTCGGACCGGGGGTTCACGCTTGCCGCGGGCGCATCGACGCTCCGGTTTTCGGCCGACTCGGACCGGACTTCTACTCCGCGCGCGGCATCGCCGGTAGCGTGGACCTCCTGACGAAGCTCGGCGAAGCGGTCCCATCCGTGCGCCGCAAACCGAAGTCACAGTCTCTGCTGTGGCGCGTTATCGATACGTGCGTTATGGGTATTCCCAAGCTTGAGGTCTCCTATCACACGATGTTTCCCGGCAGGGTCGTGTCGGCAGCGCAGACAGTGTTTCTCGATGGGGGCGCCGAGGTGTTAGTCCTTGGTTGCATGGGTACGCCTGTGGTGGCAGCAGAACTTCACAAGCGGGTCCCTGTCCGCTACGGCAAAATGCCCGTCGTGGTTTCGGTTGGTGCCGCAACCGTTGCTATTCAAAGTGTAGTCCGCCGTAGCGTCAATCCACGCAGCATCAGCTGTGGTCTGTCTCACCAGAACCTTTGCAACGTAGCAGCACAATGGTGAGAGGTGCTCACATGGGTATGAGAATTATCGGCGAGGAAGATTTTTCATCTTCAATCGTTCCGCGAGGTTATCGCAGGCACTGGTTCATTATCGCAGTGACGAAGTTCGGGCAAGTCGCCGCACTTAGTCAGTTCCTTCTTGGTTCCATTCTCGGGTACGGAATGACATTCCTGAACGCTTTCCTTGCGATTACGATGGGGTCGGTTATCCTGCAAGTAGTATCAATTGCAGTCGGGATAGTAGGACAACGCCAGGGCTTGACGACATCCATTCTGACTCGCTGGACGGGATTTGGGAGAGGGGGCGCAGCGGTGGTCGGCGCCACCATCACCATCAGCAGTGTGGGGTGGTTTGGAATACAATCGGCGGTTTCTGCGGAAGGTCTCACATCAACCGTCGGAGTGTTTCCTCAGCCCGCATGGGTAATAATATTTGGGCTCGCTATCACTGTAGTAGTACTATTCGGATTTAATCTTATAGCGAGAGTTTCTTTTATCGCAGTTCCGATTTTCTTGATTCTTGTGATCTTCTCGATCTCGCTTGAGTTGCATGAGCATTCCATCGGCGACCTGATCACTTCTGAGCCGCCAGGACCGCGGTTGAGCCTGATCACAGGAACTGGGTTGGTAGCTGGTGGATTCATGGTTGGGGCGGTAATCAATTCTGACCTCACGAGGTACAGTCGTTCGACAAGGGATATAGTAAAGCAAACCATATTCGGAATATCGCTTGGGGAGTATGGCATCGGGCTTCTCGGCGTTCTGCTTGCGCACGCCGTGTCGTCCGACAACGTGACCACGATCATACTGTCGACAGTGGGTTGGGTAGGCGTTATTGTCATCGTCCTCGGTACCGTAAAGATCAACGACTTGAACCTATATTCTGCCGTATTCGGATTCGTTAACTTGATCAATACTGTTTTCGGTCGAACTTTTGATCGTCGCTGGGTGACGATATACGTGGGTTTCGCTGGAAGTGTTCTTGGAGCTGCCGGGATCTTGAATCATTTTCAAGAGTTCCTGACATTCCTCAGCGTGCTTCTTCCTCCAGTTGCAGCGATCATGGTCGCGGAGTATTTTTTGGTGAAACGTTGGAGAAAAGAACTGGATGAATCTGTCTCCACGGGTCTTCTTCCGTCCACCGAGCCGATATGGGTACCAGCTACTCTTATTGTGTGGGCGGTCGCGTCTGCTGTTTCGGTGATGTTCCCGATTGGGCTGCCGACTATCAACTCACTAGTTCTTGCATTTATCTTGTACGTTGCAGCAGCCAAGTTTGGTCTCCTACATGAGGTGGGTAGGGGTAGCACTCGCGAACGTGGCGAGATTTCGTCGGTTCACTCAACTTCCTGATCTGCTCCATGATCGAAGGAGAGTCTAAATGCGTATCGGAATCGATGTCGGTGGAACGAACACCGACGCGGTCCTTGTCGAAGGCGTCAGAGTTCTGGCGTCTCTGAAAAAGCGCACCAGCATGGATGTCACCAGTGGAATTCGCGACGCCCTGCAAAGCTTGCGGAAAGGGTGCCCCTTCGTCGACTCGGATATCGATGGAGTGATGATTGGAACCACCCATTTCATCAATGCGCTCGTCGAAGCCCAAAGACTGGCGCCCACTGCAGCTTTGAGGATCGGTCTTCCGGCCACAGTGGCGCTACCGCCGTTCGTTGGCTGGCCTGCACGCCTTGTCGACGCGGTCTCTGCCCGTTCGTATCTGGTTCGTGGTGGGCACGAGTTCAACGGCAACCACATAGCGCCGCTTGATCTTGACGCAGTGCGATCGGCCGCGGAGGACATGGCGCGCAACGGTATACGAAGTGTTGCCATCACATCAGTCTTCTCACCTGTGAATGCTGAATTCGAAGAATCCGCTGCAGTAGCAGTTGCAGATGTTCTGGGGGGTGGGACCCCGGTTTCTCTGTCGCATCGAATCGGACGAATCGGCCTTCTCGAGAGGGAGAACGCGACGATCATCAACGCATCGCTTCGCGAGATAGCAGTGGTAATTGTGGATGGACTGCGTACGATTCTTGCCGATCTCGGCCTCACGTGCCCTCTCTATCTTTCGCGAAATGACGGGACATTGATGGAGGTCGAAGAGGTTCGTCAGTACCCGGTAGCAACATTCGCCTCGGGTCCGACCAACTCAATGCGCGGCGCGGCGTTACTTTCCGGCGTTGAGACCGGCGCCGTCGTAGACGTCGGCGGAACAACCAGCGACGTCGGAATTTTGCGATCGGGGTTCCCTCGAGAGTCGCTGACGGCCGTAGATGTTGTCGGAATCCGGACTAACTTTCGTATGCCAGACATAGTGTCGATTGGCATCGGCGGTGGCAGTCGTATCCGCGTTGAAGAAGGCCGCTGCATCGTCGGTCCGGATTCCGTCAGATACCGTTTGACCGAAGACGCACTGGTCTTCGGCGGCACGACGCTCACGGCTACCGATATTGCTGTCGCTGCTGGCAGTGCTTCGGTTGGAGATGTAACTGCAGTAGCGCATCTCGATCCGGAAATGGTTTCTGATTGCATGGCTGAAATAGCCCGACGCACAGCAGTATTGGTGGATTCTGTACGTACGAGCGGCGAGCCTCTCGCTGTTGTCGCCGTTGGCGGCGGCTCAATCATTTTGCCTGAGCACCTGGACGGCATCGGCCGTGTCGTTCGACCTCAGAACTATGCGGTCGCGAACGCCGTAGGAGCAGCAATTGCACAAGTATCGGGAGAAATCGATCGGATCTTTCTGACAAGCGACGAGACCCGCGACAAAGTCCTTGACGAGGCTCGTCAAGAAGCTGTGGATCGGACAGTTGCGGCAGGTGCCTCACCTAATTCGGTCAAGATCGTGGAACTCGAAGAGGTGCCCGTGCCCTATCTGCCGGGTAACGCGACTCGCGTGCACGTAAAAGCTGTCGGCGACTTGCAGCGGCCGTGTGAACCGGTGGCTTAGTCGTTCATCGAATAGTCATGACCTACCTGTCGCTCGCGGAAGGGAACGAACATGTCCTGGAAGTTAGACGACTCCCATATCGATGATCTTGTTCGCGGCGCTGCGCTCCTGGGCACTGGGGGCGGCGGTGACCCGCATGTCGGCGCCCTACTGGTGCGGGTCGCCATCAGAGAATACGGTGCCGTGACCGTGCTTGACGTTGACGACCTCGACGATCTGGATCTTGTTATACCCACCGCACAAATGGGTGCACCAACAGTGGGCGCTGAGAAACTACCCGCCGGCACAGAAGCGGTCGCCGCCTTTCTCAAGCTCGAAACGCATCTTGACAGCAAAGCTCGTGCGACGATGCCTATCGAGTGCGGTGGACTCAATTCGATGATTCCGTTGCAGGTAGCTGCACGCCTAGGAGTTCCAGTGGTAGACGGCGATGGAATGGGACGTGCATTTCCCGAACTGCAGATGGAGACCTTTTCAATTTACGGAGTGTCCGGATCGCCCTTGGCCTTGGCGGGAGAAAACGGTGAGACCGTGATCATCAATACGGGTGAAGACAACGTCCGTATGGAACGGTTCGCACGGGCGATCACGGTTCAGCTAGGTGGGGTCGCCCACATCGCCAACTATGCGATGACTGGCGCCGATGTGAAGCGGACCGCTCTCCCCGGCACACTTGCGACCTGCATTCGCATCGGCCTCACCATCCGCCAGGCCCGCGACAGCAATTCCGATCCGATTGTTGCCCTAGCGAAAGTCTTGACCACCACTATCCACGGATGTCTCAGAGTTCTGCAACGCGGCAAGGTTGTCGATGTACAGCGAAATACGGACGGGGGATTCGTGCACGGCAGCGCTCGGATCACGAGTGCGGATGGCAATGACGAACTCGTCGTACATTTCCGGAATGAGAACATCACTGCAGTAGTGAACGGTCGTCTCGTCGCTGTCGTGCCTGACCTCATCTGCGTCCTCGAAGCAGATACAGCTGAGCCGATTACGACAGAGTCGCTTCGATACGGCCAACGGGTTACCGTTGTTGGTATCGGTACCCCCCCATCGATGCGCACGGCTGAGGCGCTTGAAGTCTTTGGACCGGCAGCGTTTGGCCTTGAGCTCGATTTCACACCGGTCGAGGAACTCAATGAAGAGGAACTGCCTACCGCAGCATCACGTGAGTGATGCCGGTGCGGCGGTCGTAGACCTCGTCACGTCATGCGAGCTCGATGCCCTCGAGAGAGGAGCCTGGATTCTCGGTGCGGGTGGGGGAGGAGAGACTACCGTGGGCCGAATGCTAGCCGATCGAGCCATCGGGGAAGGTGTGCCTTTGATGGGTCGGGCCGCCCTTGCGCGAGTTGGTGTTGAGGCTCATGTTCTTCCAATCGGCATCATTGGTGCCTCGTCGACCGTCGGGGCGGAGTTCCTCCCTAGTGGGCAAGAGTGCTTGCTGGTAGCGCGGAAGATCGAAGAATTGACCCGCGTTGCGCTCGGTGCAGTTGTGGCGATGCAGGCTGGTGGGATCAATGCGCTCACCGGGCTCGCTGCGGCGGCTGATTTGGGTTTACCGTTGCTCGACGCAGATCTGGCAGGTGGGGCAGTGCCCCGACTGGACCAGCTCAGCAATGGATCATGGGAAGAGCCAGTGGTTCCTGTGGTTCTCGTTGACGCGGTGGGGCGAGTCGCGGTGTTCGATACGGCCGATAGCGACAGCTCACTCGATTCCTCGACCCTCGAACGACTTGTGCGCTCGTTCGTTGGTGTCTCGACTGGATGGGCGGCCATCGGATTCCGTCCCATTCAGCGGGATCGCACCCCGGATCTGGTGGTGTGGGGAAGCATGACGCGAGCCATTAATTTGGGCCGCGCTCAAGCTACCCAGAACTCTGACTGGGACCACTACCAGCCGGAGCTCGACTCTCAAGTTTTGGCTGTCGGGCGGGTAGTCGGGCTCCATAGGGTGAGAGACACAAAGGGGTGGTGTCTCGTTGAAACGGACCGCGGCCAGCTCTGCCGTCTGGATATGCAGACTGAGTATCTGCTGGTTACAGTGGACGGCCTTTTGGCTGCCTCAGTCCCAGATGTCATAGTGGTACTCGAAAGGCACACAGGTATCCCACTTGCTACCGACAATCTCCGTCTGGACTTTGAAGTCGTTGTCATCAGGTTGGCGGCTCTCCCATACCCGGATGACCCTCGACTCCAGCACGAACTCAGCCCTGCTGGCTACGGTCTTGAATCATCCAGTCGGAAGTGAGCGTTGTGGGGCCCTCACTCTTACTCGACGAGCTTCTCGCTCTCCCTCGGTGGGCTGAAGCTGTTCAATTGCTGCATCGAGGTTCGCACCCGAGTCGGATCAGCAGATTCAACCTCACTTCAGATTCGCGTAGTGCGTCATCGCCAGGTTCTCTGGTGTGCTTGACGTCGGCTGAACTACCGACTTGGCAGATCTCAGCTCTCGTGAGAGGGGCTGCCGACAACGGTGTCAGCGGCGTCTTGGTGCCCAGTCGGGATGTCCTCGATGTGCCGGCGATTCGGCTGGCAGCGCGATTTGATGTCACGCTTCTTGCCGTTACCGACGAGACATCAATCATGGATTTGGTGGTCGAAGCGCGCGTGTATCTCGCTGCAGGCGAACTGGCGTCGTCGCGAATACTACTGCGGCTGCCGGCCGCCCTTGAACTCGATGACGTTGGTGCGTCGATCTCTGCCGCTGCCCAACTTTTGGACGCTACCATCGTCCTGACTCGTTCTTCCGGCACTGTCATATCAGCGGCGGGTCCGGATGCAGACAATCTTGCACTACCTACCCGCGCAGGGAGATCGGTAGATTCTGAGTCCCGACTGGAAGTCTTCTCGCACGCGATTACACTGCCTGGGCGAACTGTGCACGAGGGATGGTTAGCCGTAGCCGCGCCAATCGATCCCGGTGTGTCGACAGCTGGATACGCTTCCCTACCAATGTTGGTCAGTTGGGCGCGCTTCCATCTTGCGTCAGTCTTACTGGCGCGAGAGCGTGATTTGACACATGATCAGGCCGTTGTTGCTGGTATAGATCCCGTGGTTTCTGCTGTGGAAGATGACGACCGATGGTTTGTCGGACTCCGAATTAGTCACAGTCTGGGAAAGGTCGAAGAAGACTTCAATCGGATTCTTGCCGCGTTCGATGTAGAGGGTTTCTCGCCTATTCTCGTTAAACAAGGGGCAGGGTGGTCGGGTTGGATCGCGGTCAGTCGCGGCTCAGTGAAAGCTGCGATGAGATTGCGTCAACGACTCGAGTCGGTCATTGTCACAACTGGACTCCGCGCAGGTATTGGAACGATAAGAAAGGGCACGCAGGGAAGATTCGTAAGTATTGAAGAAGCTGCTTTGGCCGGCGAAGTCGCTGCACTCCGGCATGTGAGTGGTGGAGGGCTTCTCCTGTCGATTGATGAACTCTCGGACAGTGAACTGGTGTTGCTCGCTTTGCGAATGTCCGCGATTCGATCGGCGGCGATGAAACTTCTTGGTGGTGCGGTCGCGGTGCCCGAACTGTTGAGGACACTACGTGTGTACTTAGACCAGCAATCTTCTCTAGTCGATACCGCTGCGGTACTGGGTGTGCACCGAAATACCGTGGCGGGCCGTATTACTCGTCTGCAGGAACTGGTAAGCGTTGACCTTGGCACCCCGGACGGGCGTTTGGCTGCCTTGCTTGCGGTGAGGGCATTTGGTGAATCTGACACACCTGAGAGTCCCCGGTGACGCGCCCGAATTGACCCGTGGAAGTGTTCTTGCCTCCCCGATGGGCCCTCCACGCTGGCTTTCGCTGTGGTACGGCCGAATCGGTTGGGGCGCTCCACATGTCCGGATACCCCGACGGAACATAGGTCACTTTCATCTGGGGCGGAGGACCATCTCAGTAAAGACAGCCCACCCCTCGGTGGGTCGACAGCCGGAGGGCAGACCTTTGCACGGCAGAACTGACCACTCAGAATCGTCGAGGCGACACTATGCTGTCCTGTTTCTCTGTGTGCCACAGCTACATCATTACGAGGTCAATTGATCTACGACATAATTGAAGTAGCCGTCGACCCGACGCGCGTGCATCCCACCCGTCCGCACATACACATCGCCGAGATGCCCAGTCTCAGTGTTGCGTTGTTCGCGGGGCAGACGATCCGGGTTCGTTCCCAGAGCGACGCACTGGCGACCGGGATTGCCCGTGTCTGGGAAATCAACCGAATGCACCGCTTGATCTACCTGACGATCGACTGGGACGGGTAGAGATCGGCTCGTGCAGACACGTGACGGTTGGCCAGAGAACGAGCGTCGCTGCTACAACTACGCTCGTGCAGATTTCGGTTCGTTCGTCCCAGTCTCGATTCAATGCGCGAGCTGCCGGGCTTCTCCTCGGCTTCGTCGCGGATCGGGCATTCGCCGATCCGGGGCGGTTCCATCCGGTTGCCGGCTTCGGAACCGCGGCTATCGCGCTGCAGAAGATGTCCTACCGGGACTCGCGCGCGGCCGGAACACTTCATGTCGCTGTGCTCTTGGCCGGCACCGCAGGACTTGGGCTCGCAGCCGAAGCAGTGTCGCGCCGGGCCGGTTGGGTGGCCGTCACGGGTACGACAGCGATAGCTACCTGGGCCGTGCTCGGCGGGACGTCGCTTGCACGCACCGGCATCGACATGGCCGCTCGATTGGAGGCGTCACAGGTCGATCGCGACCTGACGAAAGCGCGCGAGCTTCTCCCTTCACTGTGTGGACGCGATCCATCGGTGCTGGGCGAGGAGGGCCTCACGCGTGCAGCGCTGGAGTCGGTCGCCGAAAACACCTCGGATGCAAGCGTCGGTGCAATGTTCTGGGGTGCAATTGCGGGCGTGCCGGGTCTGTTCGTCTACCGCGCCGCCAACACCCTCGACGCGATGATCGGCTACCGCTCCGAGAAATACCTCAGATTCG
>NZ_JARVSY010000041.1:0-29477 GCF_030208925.1 Rhodococcus sp. MEB032 | reverse complement strand
CGGCGCCAGATCGTCTGAGGCAGAAGCCGCATGACGAAGAACACCGGCTGCAGAATTCGCGGTACCCACACACGCGTCGCCCCGGAGTTCAGTCCCCGCACGACGGCGTCCGCGACCTGCGACGGAGTGCTCGACATAGGGGCAGGCGACATTCCCTCGGTCATCTTGCCGATGACGAACCCGGGCCGTACCAGCATCAATTGGACGCCCGAACCGTGCAGCGCGTCGCCGAGGCCGCTGGCAAAACCGTCCAAGCCGGCCTTTGCGCTCCCGTAGACGTAGTTGGCGCGGCGAACCCGGACGCCGGCGACGGACGAGAACACCACGATCTTTCCGGTTCCCTGTCCGCGCATGATCTCCGCGAGATGCGTGAGGATGCTGACCTGAGCCACGTAGTCGGTGTGCACCACCGCGACCGCGTGCGCCGCGTCGGTTTCGGCACGCGCCTGATCGCCGAGAATCCCGAAGGCCAGCACTGCAATCGAAATCCGGCCGTGCTCGGCCACTACGGCGCCCAGGAGGTCTCCGTGCGTGTCGACGGCGTCGGCGTCGAACTCGACGGTGGAGACGTCGACAGCGCCGGCGTTTTTGAGCATCTGCTCCTGCTCCGACAGCTCTCCGCTGCGTCTGGCAGCCAGAACGATGTTGCGGCCTGGCGCGAGCCTGACCGCGATCTCGAGGCCGATCTCACTTCGTCCGCCGAGGAGCAGTACCGTCTCGATGTCATTCACGTTCGCACCCGCAGTCACCGCTCCAGTGTCCTGGATTACCGTCGTGGCATGACGCTCACCCCCTCCAACACGCCATCGTCACAGCAGACTCTCACCGAAGACGGGCTGAAGTTCGTCGGTGAATACCACCTCGCGACACTCACGACGTTGCGTCCGAACGGCACCCCACACGTCGTTGCCGTCGGGTTCACCTGGGACCAGGAAGCCGGAAAGGCGCGCGTGATCACCAGCGGTGGCTCACAGAAGGCGATCAACGCAGCGCGTGGCGGATACGCCGCCGTCAGTTCGGTCGACGGTGGCCGCTGGCTCACGCTCGAGGGGCCGGCACGCGTGCTCACCGACGCGGACTCCGTGGCCGACGCCGTTCGGCGCTATGCCGAGCGGTACCGCCAGCCACGGGTCAATCCCGCGCGCGTGGTCATCGAAATCGACGTCACACGCATACTCGGGTCCGCTGCGTTCAAGAAAAGCTGATCAGGCGAGGACAGTCAGGCCGTGCGGACGGTTGTTGAACGACTCGCAACCGTCGGCGGTCACGACGACGATGTCCTCGATACGGGCACCCCAACTGCCGCGGAAGTAGATTCCCGGTTCGATGCTGAAGGCCATACCTTCGACGAGTTCGATGGTGTTGCCCTCGACGATGTACGGCTCCTCGTGCACGGACAGCCCGATACCGTGACCGGTGCGGTGAACGAATACCTCTGCAAGCCCTTGTGCGGCAAGCACTTCGCGGGCTGCAACGTCCACGGATTCTGCGGAGATTCCTGGCCGCACCGAATCGACCGCAGCCTGCTGCGCCGCCTCGAGTACCGCGAACTGTGCGGCAACCTCCGCGGACGGCTGCCCCATGCTGTACGTGCGAGTGGAGTCCGAGTTGTATCCGGGCTCGACCGGTCCGCCGATGTCGATGACCACGATATCGCCGCTCTCGATCACCCGGTCCGAAACCTCGTGATGCGGATCGGCGCCGTGCGGGCCCGAACCGACAATCACGAACGCGGCCTCGGTGTGCCCCTCTTCGAGAATCGCCGCCGAAATCGCTTCGCCTACTTCAGCTTCCGTACGTCCGACGACCAAGAACTCGGCCATGCGCGCGTGAACACGGTCGATGGCCGCACCGGCTCGCCGCAACGCCTCGATCTCGGCGCCGTCCTTGACCATCCGCAATTCGCGCAAGACGCCGGTGGCGAGAATCGGCAACGCGCCCAAGGTGTCTGCGAGCGGGATCAGATGCAGCGCAGGCATAGCATCCGTCACCGCCACCTTCGCGCCGGTCGGGAGTTGCGCCGCCACAATCGCATACGGGTCGACACCGTCGACCCAGTCGAGGACGGTCAACCCGAGATCGCCCACTGCCGATTCCTTCAGCGACGCCAACTCCAACCGAGGAAGTACGACGGATGCCTTCGCCGTGTCCGCGGCGATGACCAACGCGGTCAAGCGCTCGAACGAGTCAGCCCGAGAACCCGTCAGGTACCGCAGATCCGGACCGGGAGTCACCACCAGACCGTCGAGACCTGCTGATCGAGCCAACTCGGCGGCACGAGCGATACGTGCGCCGTACACGGCGCTGGAGAATCGGGAATCCTGTTCGGCTGGAGACGTCATGGCTTACAGGTTAGTGCCGACTGGCAGGATGGTGACCATGAGTGGGCCATTGCTTCTCCTCGACGGTGCCAGCCTGTGGTTTCGTGCGTTCTACGCACTGCCCGAGTCATTCGTCGATCCCGACGGAAGACCTGTCAACGCGGTGCGCGGATTCACCGACATGGTTGCTTCCCTGATCACCAAACACCAGCCGAGTCGTCTCGCGGTGTGCCTGGACTTGGACTGGCGACCGCAGTTCCGCGTCGACGCCGTTCCGACGTACAAAGCACATCGCGTCGAGGAAGGCTCTGACGGTGCGTCCGAAGAAGTTCCGGACACGTTGACGCCTCAGGTCGACATGATCATGGACGTGCTCGCTGCAGCGGGTATCGCGACGGCGGGTGCAGTCGGACTCGAAGCCGACGACGTACTGGGAACGCTTGCCGCCACCGAGCGCGAAGATCTCACCGTCGTCGTCAGTGGTGACCGAGACCTACTGCAGGTCGTCACAGACGAGTACGTGCCCGTCCGTGTCCTGTACGTGGGCCGTGGCCTGTCCAAGGCGGAACTCTTCGGACCGGTCGAGGTTGCGGAGAAATACGGAGTACCCGGTGACCGTGCGGGCGAGGCTTACGCCGAACTCGCGGTACTGCGCGGAGACGCCTCCGACGGTCTACCCGGCATCAAGGGTGTCGGTGAGAAGACTGCGTCGACACTGATGCTCCGTTACGGCTCGTTGGCCGGACTTCGGGCGGCCGCAGCTGATCCTGAATCGGATATGGCCAAGGGGATTCGCGCAAAACTGACCTCACCTGAGGCAATGGCTTACCTTGATGCTGCGTTGCCGGTCGTACGAGTGGTTCGCGACGCGGACGTTCAGTTCTCGAAGGACGACCGACTCCCGGCGACCCCCGTCGATCCCGCACGCCTCGAGGAAGTGGCGGCCTCGCTGAACATCGAGCGCTCGGCCGGCCGGCTTGCCGCCGCGCTCGAGGCTGCGGCGGCAAGCCGTTCCGACCAATAGGGCGTCAGCTCGGGCGGCTGACCTCGTACGTGCCGTTGTCGTCGACAAACGTCACGGTCACGTTCGACTTCACACCCGCGATCGAAAGCGTGCAGGTGAACTTGTTGCCTGACTTGACTTCCTGGTCCGCGGGGCACTGAACGTTGCTCACGTTCTTCGCCCCGTAGGACTCGGTGACGATCTTCTCGACGCCGGCCTGAGCCGCGCTCTGATCGAGTGTGTTCTTGCCGAAGACTCCGAACACCAGGGCCACCACGACAGCGGCAAGAACGACGAGAACGCCGATCGCACCGAAGATCAGGGGCTTCTTCGACTTACCCGACTGGTTTCCGGGCGCACCGGGACTCGGGAACGGCTGAGCCTGGTTCCACTGGTTCTGCTGTCCCGGAGTCTGCCCGGGGGCCGTGGCGCCCCACGCCTGCTGCGGTGCGGCAGCCGGAGGCTGACCCCACGCCTGGGTTGCGTCAGGTGACTGCTGTTGCCCGGGCTGACCCCACGGCTGTGCGGGAGGTTGTTGCTGGGGTTGTCCCCACGGCTGTTGCTGGCCGGGTTGTCCTTGTCCAGGCTGTTGCGGCTGACCGTACGCAGGCTGACCACCCGGCTGGCCGTAGGCAGGTTGTCCCCACGGCTGTTGCTGGCCGGGCTGCTGACCGGGCTGCGGTGTTTGACCAGGCTGACCCCACGGCTGTTGCTGGCCGGGCTGCTGACCAGGCTGCTGTTGTCCGCCCGGCTGCTGAGGATTCTGCCCCCACTGCTGCTCGTTCGGCTGCTGCTGATCACCAGGACCCCATTGCCGATTCGGATCGTTCGGTCCGTAAGGCCCGCTCATGTTCGCCTCCCACTCGAAATACCAGTCTGCGAATCAAACCACATAGTTGCGGTCATGCTGCGTCGACAGCAACTACCCCGCGACGAATTGCAGCTACCGCCCGCGCCGCAGTCTTCGCGACGTCGGCATCCGTCGAAGTCAGGCGGACCTGATCGAGGAGATCGATCACCTGACGACACCAACGTACAAAGTCACCCGCAGACAGCGCACGACCCTGCACTCCGGCCGCGATCAGTGCGTCGACAAGCGAGTTTTCGCTCGCCCAGTGATAAACGGCAGTGACGAATCCGAGATCCGGTTCCCGCGTCGGCGGCAGCTTGTGGCGAATCTCGTCCGACCGCAGTTCGCTCCACAATCGTTGAGTGTCGTTGAGTGCGTGACGAAGCGCCGCTGTCGGCACCCGATCGACGGTGTCCCCGTCCCGACGTGATTCGTAGACCACCGAGGACACGACGGCCGCCAGCTCGGCCGGGCTGAGACCTGTCCACGCCCCCGTCCGCAGGCATTCGGCGACCAGAAGGTCGCTTTCCGAGTAGATGCGGCTGAGTCGTCGTCCGGATTCGGTGACTTCGGGCGCTGCTTCGGCAGTCATGTACTCACGCTCTTTGAGTAGCGCAATGATGCGGTCGAACGTCCGCGCCAACGAGTTGGTGGTGGCCGCAGCCTTTTCCCTCATCGACTGCGTTTCCCTGGCCAGCCGGTTGTAGCGCTCACCGATCCGGCTCAGATGTTCACGATCGGGCCAGCTGTGGCACGGATGCGAGCGAATAGCACGTCGCAAAGTAGCGACCTCGGCATCTTCGGACGCGCCGGCCTTGTGGCGCTTCTTTCGCCGGGGGGCACTGATCCCGGTACTACGCAACGCCGAGGCCAGATCGCGCCGGATCCGGGCGGTGTGGTGATCGACATGCTTGGGCAGTCGCATCTTTCCCAGAACGTCGGCTGCTTCCGGGAAATCACCCGAGGAGAGTCGGCCGGCCCACTGATCGGCCGTCAGAACCAGCGGACGCGGGTCCTTCGGATCGTTGTCCGGGACGAGGACCACTGCCACCCCGGAATGACGACCGATGGGAATTGCGATCACGTCACCGCGGGCGAGTGCACGAAGGGACTCAACCGCATCTCCGCGTCGGTCTTCGCGGCCCTTACGTTCGAGCGCGCGCTCGCGCGCACTGAGCCGCTCACGCAACGACGCGTATTCGAAGTATTCGCCGTCCGCACCGCCGAGTTTCTCCTGCAAACCCTTCAGTGCTTCTTCGTTCCGCTCGATGCCACGCACCAGGCCGACCACCGAGCGATCCGCTTGGAACTGCGCGAAGGAACGTTCGAGCAGCTTCCGTGAATCCGCCGCGCCCATGCGCTCGACGAGATTGATCGACATGTTGTACGAGGGGCGGAACGAACTGCGGAGCGGGAACGTCCGTGTCGACGCCAAGCCGGCGACATCCGTCGGCTCGACCCCGGGCTGCCACAGGACCACAGCGTGGCCTTCGACGTCGATGCCGCGTCGGCCGGCCCGACCCGTCAGCTGCGTGTACTCCCCCGGCGTCAGTTCGGCGTGCGATTCACCGTTGTACTTGACCAGACGTTCGAGCACCACCGTGCGTGCCGGCATGTTGATGCCGAGGGCCAGCGTCTCGGTCGCGAAGACCGCCCGCACGAGCCCCTTGACGAACAGTTCCTCGACTGTCTGGCGGAATGCCGGCAGCATGCCGGCATGGTGAGATGCCAGTCCGCGTCGTAGTGCCTTGCACCAGTCCCGATATCCGAGAACTTCGAGATCCTCTTCGGGTAGTTCCCCGGTGTGTTTCTCGATGATGGTGTCGATCTCGCGGACCTGCTCCGGCGAAGTGAGATCCAGTCTGGACCGCAGGCACTGTGCAAGAGCCGCATCACAACCGGCGCGGCTGAAGATGAAAGTGATGGCCGGGAGCAGTCCGGACTGATCGAGCTGAGCGATGACGTCAGGTCGTGGCAAGGGCCGGAAATCGTTGGAACTCTGGTAGCTGCCGCGTCGTCCGCGGCCACGCGGCTGCCAGCTCTCGACGCGTTCGAGAGCCTGACGCTGCTTGACGTGGCGAACCAGATCCTGGTCGACGAGCACGGTCTTCGGCCCGGCAGCAGGATGACTACGACTGTCGAAGAGATCGAAGATTCGCCTACCGACCATGATGTGCTGCCACAGCGGGATCGGCCGAGTCTCGTCCACGACCACAGTGGTGTCGCCGCGGACGGTTTCCATCCAGGCACCGAATTCTTCGGCATTGCTCACGGTCGCCGACAAACTCACCAGGCGTACGTCCTCGGACAGGTGCAGGATCACTTCCTCCCACACCGCCCCACGGAACCGGTCGGCCAGGTAATGCACTTCGTCCATGACGACGTGCGAAAGCCCGCGCAGTGCCTCGGAGTTGGCGTAGAGCATGTTCCGCAGGACTTCGGTGGTCATGACGACCACCGGTGCGTCAGAGTTGATACTCGAATCACCCGTCAGCAGACCGACTTCGCCGGGGCCGTACCGCTCGACGAGTTCGGCGTACTTCTGATTGCTCAACGCTTTGATCGGCGTCGTGTAGAAACACTTGCGGCCCGCCGCCAGAGCCAGATGGACAGCGAACTCGCCGACCACGGTCTTGCCTGCACCGGTCGGCGCGCAGACAAGGACGCCGTGGCCCGCTTCGAGCGCAACGCATGCCTTCACCTGGAATGGATCGAGTTCGAACTTCAGGCTGGACGCGAACGTGCTCAGTTCACTCTTGTTCATAACCACCTCGTCAGGGTTTCACACGCCGCCGACGTGGTGGCACGGCGCTCAGAGAGTGTCAGTGAAATCCTGGCCGGGCGCGTTGTCGCCGGCGGTGTCGGATTTCTTCGCGACCGGAGCCTTGGACTTGGACTTACGTCCGAACAATCCACTCGATTCGGCCTTGGGTTTGGTCGGATTGTCGAAAGCCTCGTTCAGATCGGACGGAGCCGAGATGGAGGAAGCTTCCTCGTCGGACAGTGCGCCCCAGTCTTCACCGGCTCGCTTGGCCTTACGTTTGTCGTTGAGGCGAGCGATCTGGACCGCGACCTCGAAGAGAAGCGTCAGAGCCAGCGCGAGCGCCAACATCGAGAACGGATCCGACCCTGGCGTGGCAACTGCAGCGAATACGAAGAGCCCGAAGATCAATCCTCGACGCCAGGCCTTCAAACGCTCGTACGTCAGAATGCCGGCAAAGTTCAACACGACGACGAGCAGTGGGATTTCGAAGCTGACGCCGAAGATGAGCAGCAGATTGATGATGAAGCCGAAGTACTCCGAACCACTGAGCGCGGTGATCTGGACGTTGTCACCGATGGTCAGGAGGAAGTGCAAAGCCTTCGCCACGACGAGGTACGCCAGGATTGCGCCGAGAATGAAGAGAGCGGCACCTGCGGTGACGAATCCGACCGCGTAGCGACGCTCTTTGGCGTAGAGGCCCGGGGTGATGAATGCCCACAATTGGTAAAGCCACACCGGGCAGGCAAGAACGATGCCGGCGGTGAGCGCCACTTTGAATCGCAGCATGAACTGCTCGAACGGCCCGGTCGCCAGCAATCGGCACGCATCGTCGGTGCTGAGGTTGGCGCGACTCTCGGACGGAAGCTCACAGTACGGTCCGCGAAGCAGATCGCCCAGACTTTCGAGACCGAGTATCGAGTGTGAATACCAGAAGAAGCCAAACGCCGTGGTGATGATCACGCCGAGGAATGCGAACAACAAACGAGTCCGCAATTCGTACAGGTGGTCGACCAACGACATGGTGCCGTCTGGGTTGACCTTCCGCTTGCGGTTACGCGGGTCTAACGGAATACGCACTGTGCATCCTGGTCTTGGTCAGCAGACAACCGGGGTGAACGAATATTTCACCCCGGCTAGAACGCAGTGTGTACTAGAGCGGCTTGACTTCGGTCGGCTGCGCAACAGGTGCTGCTGCACCGTTTGCGACCACCGCGGTGTTGGCCGTCGGCAACTGTGCCGGAGCAGGCTGTGCGACCGGCGCGCTTGCGGGCGCCGCATCGTCGTTCTGCATTTCCTTGACTTCGCTCTTGAAGATGCGGAGGGAACGACCCAGACCGCGTGCTGCATCGGGAAGCTTCTTCGACCCGAACAGAATTACGACGACAACAGCGACAATCAGCCAATGCATCGGCTGCATTGCACCCATAACGACCTCCCATGATCAGATTCCTCGATGCTACCGGACACAACCGGCGCTCGGAGGTGCCAAAGCACTTACTTCAGCTACCTTTTACCTGTTTGTTTCCTGCGAACTCACTGAACGTGAAGTTTCCCGAAGTTTTACGAACCGATTACGTCATAGGCGTCGAGCGCCGCAACGGCTCGATCATGGACTTCGGAGACCAGTTCCGGCGGATGAAGGACCCGAACGCCCTCACCGAATCCCAACACCAGCCTTGCCATCCATTCAAGTGTTCCGAAACTCATCGTCGCCTCGACCGACCCGTCGTCGTTCACGTGCTCGACGTCCAACGGGTAGTAGTCGAGCATCCACACCCACTCTTTGGTGATGAACAACCGCGCTTCCGGAAGGGAACCGTCGCCGCTGAACAATTCGAGATTCGAATCCTCCTCGAGGGCCTGCGGCGGCGGGTCGGCGGGCTCGTCGAGTTGGACGGCGGCGTCGATCCGATCGAATCTGAACAACCGCACTCCCTCGGCTTGACGGCACCACGCCTGGAGGTAGCTGTAGTTGTCGACCAACACGATACGAACGGGGTCGACGATGCGCTCGGAGACCGCGTCGCGCGAGGCGGAGTAATACGTCAATCGCAGGGCGGTCTTGTCTGCGAGCGCGGCTCTGACCGTCGCTGCTATCGGGTCTTCGGCGATGTCCGGCGCCGGCGATGTGTCCCGGTCCTGACCGATGGCTCGTGCCGCGGCCGAGCCTGCTGCGTCCTCGATCTTCGCGATGGCACGCTGCGCCGAGGACGGATCGACCATGCCGGGCATTTCCACCAAGGACCGCAGGGCGATCAGCAACGCCGTCGCCTCCGTCGAGGTGAGGCGCAACGGGCGATCGATCCCGGCCGAGAACGTGACCTCGATACTTTCCTCGGAGAAGGACAGGTCGATGAGATCACCGGGACCGTAACCGGGCAGTCCGCACACCCACAATTGATTGAGGTCGGTCATCAGTTGAGTGGTGCTGACACCGAGCTCCTCGGCGGCCTCGGCGGGACTGATGCCAGGATTTGCGATGAAGTACGGCACGAGGTTGAGCAGCCGTGCCAACCGCGACGACAGTCGATTGCTCATCAGTGGTCCCCCTGTCCATTGCCGGTGATCGGGCTCGCCGCGGCGGCGCGCAGCTTCGCGACGACCTCAGCACGCAAATCCGGTGGGTCCAGCACCAATGCGTCCAACCCGTGACCGGCGATCAACCGAGCGGTCCATTCCCAGGATCGGACGGGGATGGCCAGCACGCTGCCGTCGCGATCGGTCAACCGCCGTTCGGACGACGACGTCGCAAGCCGCCGAAGCTCATGGGCGCGGCCGTCTGCGACCCACACCGTAGCCGTCCCGGTCACGACGCCCGAACCGGTCACGCGATCGACGACCTCGCGAAGGTCGACACCTTCAGGTTTGTGAACCGAACCGGCCGGGCCGAACTCCCTGACGTCGTCACCGATCCGTGAGAGCCGGAAGGTCCTCACCGCATCACGGTCGACGTCGTGCCCGACCAGGTACCACTTGCCGTTGTGCGTGACGACGCCCCACGGTTCGACGGTGCGCTCGGTGAACGGTTCGTTCAATGCACCGCGGTGCTGAAAATGAACTGCTCGGCCGGCGTCGACCGCTGCAAGAAGCTTGCCGAGCGCGGGCTCCGAACCGCGGGTGCGCGCGGGAATCGCGGTGACCGGGGCGGCACTGACTTCTGAGTCGACCTGGACGCCCGCCGCTCGGAGTTTGAGTAGTGCACTCTGGGCTGCCGAAATCAGTTCCGGCGACTCCCACAACTGCACCGCGACGGCGACTGCAGCAGATTCCTCGCTGGTGAGGTCCACGTCCGGAAGCTCGTAGGCATTGCGATTGATCCGATACCCCTCGACGGTCGAGAACCGTCCTGCCAGACCGGTTTCCAACGGGACACCCAGGTCACGAAGTTCGTTCTTGTCGCGCTCGAACATGCGACTGAACGCTTCGTAGTTCGCGGAATCGTTGTACCCGGCCACACTGTCACGGATTTTCTCCGCCGTGAGGAACTGTCTGGTGGACAGCAACGCGATCACCAGGTTCATCAACCGCTCGATTTTTGATGTCGCCACGCCGAAATCCTAGTGGCTATCCGATAACCGAACGCGCGCCGGACACTTTCGTGCCCGGCGCGTCGCCGCAAAACAGACCTGCCGTCTTGTACATCTCGAAATTGAGTGACCTACATCGAAGCGATCAAACGCTCGACACGCTCGTCGACGGAGCGGAACGGGTCCTTGCACAGCACCGTTCTCTGCGCCTGATCGTTGAGCTTGAGGTGAACCCAGTCGACTGTGAAGTCCCGGCCTGCTGCCTGGGCTGCGGTGATGAAGTCGCCCCGCAATTTGGCGCGCGTGGTCTGCGGCGGATTCTCGACGGCGTCGTCGATCGTTTCGTCCTCGGTGACCCGCTTGACCAAGCCCTTGCGCTGGAGAACGTCGAAGACACCCCGGCCGCGTTTGATGTCGTGGTACGCCAAGTCGAGCTGCGCGATCTTGGGATCGGACAGGTCGAAACCGTGACGGTCCTGGTAGCGCTGGAACAGCTTGCGCTTGATGACCCAGTCGATCTCCGTGTCGACCTTCGCAAAATCCTGAGCTTCGACGGCATCGAGGGTGCGACCCCACAGGTCGACTACCTGCTCCACCTGCGGGTCCGGTTCGCGGTTACGCAGATGTTCGACTGCCTTGGCGTGGTATTCGCGTTGAATATCGAGGGCACTGGCCTGACGTCCACCAGCAAGGCGAACCGGCTTTTTACCGGTCACGTCGTGACTGACCTCGCGGATGGCACGAATCGGGTTGTCCAGCGCGAAATCGCGGAACGACACCCCGGCTTCGATCATCTCGAGCACCAGTGCGGCAGAACCGACCTTGAGCATCGTCGTCGTTTCGGCCATGTTCGAATCGCCGACGATCACGTGCAGGCGGCGGTACTTCTCGGCGTCCGCGTGCGGTTCGTCGCGGGTGTTGATGATCGGACGCGAGCGAGTGGTAGCCGACGAGACGCCCTCCCAGATGTGTTCCGCGCGCTGCGAGAGGCAGAACGTCGCGGCCTTCGGAGTCTGCAGTACCTTTCCGGCGCCGCAGATCAACTGGCGCGTGACGAGGAACGGCAACAAGACATCCGAAATGCGGGAGAACTCACCGGCGCGCGCGACGAGAAAGTTCTCGTGGCAGCCGTACGAGTTTCCGGCCGAGTCGGTGTTGTTCTTGAAGAGATAGATGTCGCCACCAATACCCTCCTCGGCGAGTCTCGCCTCGGCGTCGATCAGCAGTTCTTCGAGCACACGCTCACCGGCACGGTCGTGATTGACCAGCTGGATGAGGCTGTCGCACTCGGCCGTCGCGTACTCCGGGTGCGAACCCACATCCAGGTACAAGCGGGCTCCGTTACGGAGGAAGACGTTGGAGCTGCGACCCCACGACACGACACGACGGAAGAGGTAACGAGCAACCTCGTCGGGGCTCAGTCTCCTGTGCCCGTGAAAGGTGCAGGTAACGCCGAATTCCGTCTCGATACCCATGATTCGTCTCTGCACACTTCGACAGTACAACCAGAATGCGAGGTTCACCCGTGTACTTCGATCGCGTCGTAAGTCACGACTCGACAACGTCGGGCGGCAGCATAGTGTGACGGTGTGAGCCTTATTCGCCGAAAAGTTGTCCGAAGCGACGTCAAAGTCATGGAAAGCACTGGAGCACTGCGCCCTTCCGTGCTCGACCCGACCATGCGGTTTCTCTCCAGAGCCGCCGATCACGGCGTTTTGTGGATGGTTGTCGCCGCCTTGCTCGCGATGATCGGCGGGCGGCCCCGTAGGGCAGCAGCACGCGGGCTGCTCGCACTGGCCGGTTCCAGCGCGCTGGCCAACGGCATACTCAAGCCCCTCTTTCCCCGCCGACGCCCACCGGCACGCGTCTGGCTGAGCCCGAAGCGAGGCGTCGACATTCCGACGTCGTCCTCGTTCCCCTCCGGACATTCGTCTTCGGCCGCGGCATTCACCGCGGCAGTGGCCATGGAGTCCCCGGTTGCTGGAGCTGCTCTGGCACCACTGGCCGCAGCAGTGGCGTACTCACGCGTTCACAACGGAGTCCACTGGCCGTCCGACGTCTTCGCAGGCCTCGCGGTCGGCGGTGCTATCGCTGCCGGCACGCGTCGTTGGTGGGCGGTGCGGGACGAAGAGCCCGCCGAACTCGGACCCGAGTGCGTGGTTCCCGCGCTCCCGCGCGGAGAAGGCTTGTTGGTCTTCACCAATCCTGGTTCAGGCTCCGAGGACGACGGGATCGTGGAATCGATTCGAGAACTACTACCGGAAGCGATCGTCTACGAGTTCGACGCGGACATCGACTTCGACATGCAGATCGATGCCAAGATCCCCGAGCTCTCGCCGAAAGCGTTGGGTGTATGCGGCGGCGACGGAACAGTGGTCACGGTCGCGACCGCGGCGACAAAGCATGAGCTACCACTTGCGGTTTTTCCCGGCGGAACATTGAACCATTTCGCCCGCGACGTCGGGGCGGTGAATGTCGAGGAGACCGCACAGGCAGTCGAGTCCGGTCAGGCGGCATTCGTCGACCACGCGGTGGTGCGCACGGATTCCGGAGTGACTGCACGGTTTCTCAACACAGCCAGCCTCGGTGGATACCCGGATGCTGTGCGCCTGAGGGAAAAATGGGAACCGCGTTTCGGTAAGTGGCCGGCCGCAGGAGCCGCGATGATCCGGGTTCTCGCAGCGGCGGAGCCGATGACGGTCACCATCGACGGGAAGCGGACCACAATCTGGATGCTGTTCGTCGGAAACGGGCGATACTCCCCCGCCGATCAGGTGCCGATGTCGCGTCCGGAGATGAACCGTGGACTACTCGACGTCCGCTATCTGCGCGCGGACAAGAAATTCTCGCGCTCACGTCTGCTGTTTGCGGCTGCCACAGGAACATTGGGCAGCTCGCGGGTCTACGTTCGCGAACTCGTCTCGTCGATGTCGGTTCGAGTCGCCGATTCACCGGTAGCCATCGCCACCGACGGTGAAGTGGTGGCAGACGCGCGCCGGTTCGATTTCGACACCGAACCGGGCGCGGTGGCCGTCTACCGAGTCACTCAGTAACTCCAGACCTGCAGTAACTCCCAGACCTACGGAGTATCTAGGAGGGTGCGTCGCCGTTTGCCGGCGGCGCATCCTCGACTGCTGCCGGAGCTGGAAGCATCTCTTCCAAAACCGTTCCAGCGATCCGTTTGAACGCACGGCGTGGACGATTGCTGTCGAGTACGGCAACCTCGAGTGCACTCACATCGAGAGTTCGTGGTTCCGCCTCAGTGGTTCCGGCCGGTGCCGGGCCGCCCTTTTGGAGCGCCCCGACTGCAATCCGCACTGCGGATTCGAGGTCGAGGTCTCGCTGGTACGACTCGCGCATCGCCGTCACGATCGGTTCGGTCGTGCCGCCCATGACCACGAATTCCTGCTCGTCCGCGATGGATCCGTCGTACGTGATCCGGTAGAGCTGAGCCGGCGTACTGCTTCCGAAGCGACCGATCTCGGCAACACAGATCTCGACCTCGTACGGCTTGGGCTGCTCGGTGAAGATCGTTCCCAGGGTTTGTGCGTACGCATTGGCGAGCGAACGCCCGGTGACGTCCCGACGGTCGTACGAGTACCCACGCATGTCTGCGTGGACGATGCCCGCGCGGCGCAGATTCTCGAACTCGTTGTACTTGCCCACTGCCGCGAATCCGAGACGGTCGTACAGTTCGCTGACCTTGTGCAGAGCACGCGACGGGTTCTCGGCGACAAAGAGCACTCCGTCGCGGTAGGTGAGAACGACGACGCTGCGCCCGCGGGCAATTCCCTTGCGCGCCAATTCCGAACGATCGCGCATGATCTGTTCGGCTGATGCGTAATACGGCATCGTCATAGCGCAGACTCCCCTTCCGGACTCGCGGTCGCCGTGCGAGCCGCGACGATCTCCCTGGCGATCTCGGCAGCCCTGGTGGGCGACAACTCCACAGCGCCGGCCGAGGTGATGGTGACCGCCGTCGGATAGATCCCTCGTGTCAGATCAGGACCACCGGTAGCCGAATCGTCATCTGCCGCGTCGTACAGCGCCTCGACGGCGAACCGAAGCGCGGTGTCCTCGTCGATTCCCGGTGAATACAGCTTCTTGAGCGCCGATTTCGCGAACAGGGAGCCGGATCCGACTGCGTGATAGCCCGCGCGCTCCTCGTATCGCCCACCGACGACGTCGTAGGAGACGATGCGACCGGCGGTGGACGGATCGACCGCGTCCAGGTCGTAACCCACGAGCAGTGGCACAACCGCCAAACCTTGCATCGCTGCTCCGAGATTTCCTCGAACCATCGACGAAAGTCGATTGGCCTTGCCGTCGAACGTGAGTGGGACGCCTTCGATCTTCTCGTAATGTTCGAGCTCGACCGCGAAGAGCCGGACCAGTTCGATTGCGATCCCGGCCGTACCGGCAATACCCGCAGCCGAGTAGTCGTCCGTGACGTACACCTTCTGCACGTCACGGCTGGCGATGAGATTGCCCATCGTCGCTCGGCGATCACCCGCGAGCAGAACACCACCCGCATAGCTGATCGCGACGATGGTGGTGCCGTGCGGAGCTACGTCTCCCCCGCCCATGACAACACCTCCTGTGTCGGCGAAGCGGTTCTGCGGAAGATGCTCCGGTGCATGCACCCGAAGGTATTCCGAGAATGACGACAGATTCGAGCCGAAGCTCAACCGTGTGTCCCCGTCTGTGATCCGGGGCGCGCGATCCACCGTCACTGGCCGCCCTTCTGGACGTAGGCACGGACGAAGTCCTCGGCGTTCTCTTCCAACACGTCGTCGATCTCGTCGAGCAGGTCGTCGGTTTCTGCAGCGAGCTTCTCGCGACGTTCCTGGCCGGCACTGCCGTCGCCACCAGTGGTTTCGTCGTCTTCGCCGCCACCGGCACGCTGCGTCTGTTCTTGAGCCATCGCCGTCGACCTCCTTGTGTGAAGGGAGCTCTCGCGAGCATCCTGTTCGGCCCAGCAGAGTCGGTAACTGATCCCGCTCGGACCTTCACCCTA
Organism: Rhodococcus sp. MEB032; assembly: GCF_030208925.1. Taxonomy (NCBI): domain Bacteria; kingdom Bacillati; phylum Actinomycetota; class Actinomycetes; order Mycobacteriales; family Nocardiaceae; genus Rhodococcus; species Rhodococcus sp. MEB032. The sequence continues at coordinate 13,995 of NZ_JARVSY010000041.1, read as the reverse complement.
CCGAGCGGCACCGTCAGGTGTGGAGAGACGCGACGGCGAGCCGCATCGGCTGATTTCAGTGAGTGAGCTGATCAACCAGTTCCGCGGCGCTGTCCACGGAGTCGAGCAACGCTCCGACGTGCGCTTTGGTACCTCGAAGCGGCTCGAGGGTGGGGATACGGATCAACGATTCACCGCCGAGATCGAAGATGACCGAATCCCAGCTCGCGGCCGCGATATCGGCACCGAATCGGCGTAGGCACTCGCCCCGGAAGTATGCGCGAGTGTCGGTGGGAGGGTTCGTGACCGCGTCGAGAACCTGCTGTTCGGTGACAAGCCGCTCCATGGAGCCGCGAGCAACCAGGCGGTTGTACAGGCCCTTGTCGAGTCGCACGTCGGAGTACTGCAGATCCACCAGATGCAATCGCGGCGCCGACCACGCGAGTCCCTCACGATTGCGGAACCCTTCGAGCAGACGCAGTTTGGCCGGCCAGTCGAGGATGTTCGCGCACTCCATGGGATCGCGCTCGAGGAGATCGAGAACCATCGCCCACTTGGCGACGATATCGTCCGCTCGCGGATCACGATCGGTCTCACGGTTGAGGAACTTCGAGACACGTTCGAGGTAAATGCGTTGCAGCGCAAGCCCTGTCAGTTCACGTCCGTCGGCCAGCGCAACGGTCTTGCGCAGAGTGGGGTCGTGACTGATGTGGTGGACGGCGGTGACCGGACGCGCCAGTTGCAGATCGGTGAGGTCGACACCTGCCTCGATCAGGTCGAGTACCAGCGCCGTTGTTCCCACCTTGAGGTACGTCGACATCTCCGCGAGGTTCGCGTCACCGATGATGACGTGCAGGCGGCGATACTTGTCCGCATCCGCGTGCGGTTCGTCGCGGGTGTTGATGATTCCGCGCTTGAGAGTGGTCTCGAGGCCTACTTCGACCTCGATGTAGTCGGATCGCTGCGAAAGCTGGAATCCGGCCTCGTCGCCGGACTGACCGAGACCCACACGACCGGAACCGCAGATCACCTGCCGGGACGCGAAAAACGGCGTCAAACCGGTCACGATCGAGGCGAACGGGGTCTCACGTGAGCAGAGGTAGTTCTCGTGCGTGCCGTACGAGGCACCCTTGCCGTCGACGTTGTTCTTGTACAGCTGCAGCCGTGGCGCACCCGGCACGCTGGATGCGTGCCGCGCAGCCGCTTCCATGACGCGTTCGCCGGCCTTGTCCCAGATCACGGCGTCGAGCGGGTCGGCGACCTCGGGCGCCGAATACTCCGGATGGGCGTGATCGACGTACAACCGTGCCCCGTTGGTGAGAATCATGTTCGCGGCGCCGATCTCGTCCGCGTCGATCACCGGCGCGGGACCGCTCATTCGCCCCAGATCGAAGCCTCGGGCATCTCGCAGCGGAGATTCGACCTCGTAATCCCAGCGTGTGCGCTTGGCCCGCGGCACGCCCGCTGCGGCGGCGTAGGCAAGCACCGCCTGGGTTGAAGTGAGAATCGGATTCGCCGACGGCTCACTGGGTGAAGATATTCCGTATTCGACCTCGACACCGATGATCCGCTGCATGACACAAGAGCCTATGTGATTGCGGCGCGGCACCCACAGGCGTGGCACAGTTGGAGGAATGCACCAACCTCTCACCGCAGACCTGAATCCCGCGGACGAGGTAGTCGCCGTGTACGACCGGACGGGTAATCCGATCGGCCGAGCACCACGTTCGGTCGTCTACTCGGGTGGGCTCTGGCACGCGAGTGCGGGCGTCCTGGTTCGTACCGGGGACGGCTCCCGCATCTACGTCCATCGCCGAACCGACACGAAAGCGGTGTTCGGGGGCTATCACGACTGTCTTGCCGGAGGTGTCGTCGATCCAGGTGAGACGCCGCAGGAAACTGCGATCCGTGAAGTCGGTGAAGAACTCGGAATCTTCGGAACTGCAGACCAGCCACTCCGACTGACGGAGATCGCTCGAAAATCCTGGGACGGCGAGTGGAACAACTCTCCGTTGCGCTGTCACCTGTTTGCGTTCGAACTCAGATACGACGGACCGATGGCACATCAGCCCAGCGAGATCGCCGAAGGTTGGTGGTGGACGCCGAAAGAACTCGGCGCCCACCTGCAGGACCCGTCGTGGCCGTTCGTTCCGGACTCACGCGCGCTGCTGGCCGACTATTGCTGGAGCTGAACACCGCTGGGACTGAACACTGGTGGGACCTGTGATCAGCCCGGGGTGATCGCCGAGAGCCAAGCAGCGAACGCGCTGGGGTTGCGGGTCTGCGCGAGAACGCGACCGGGTCCGGTGAAGTCGAAGACAAATCCTTCACCGGACTTCATCGACTGAATGGTGCGCCCCTGAACGGCGCGCCGCATGTTGAAATTCATGCCGAGGTCGTAGGCGACCACGTGACCGGTATCGATCGTGACCGTCTCGCCTGGCTGCAAGTCGATGACGTCGATCGCGCCGTAGACGGCCAGCACTACTTCACCGTCGCCACTTGCCCGCAGGCCGAAGCCTCCCTCACCGCCGAAGAGGTTGGACATGCCGCCCCACTTGGACTCGACCGTCACACCGTAGGAGTTGGCCAACCAGGTTCCACGGTTGAGGAAGAACGGGCGATCAGAGGTGATGGTCAGCGGGATCAGATCTCCGGGAAGCACACCAGTCACGTCGACCCAACCACCTTGCGGCGGAGCGGTATACGTCGTGACGAAAAATGATTCGCCACTCAGCATCGACCGCTTGAGTCCCTGCAGGACGCCGCCCTGCGCCTTCGCTTCGAGTACTACGCCGGCAGAATGCGCGAGCATCGCCCCGCTCTCCACGCGCAACGGTTCGCCGGGCGCGAGGTAGCAGCGAGCGACTGTGGACGACGGATTGTGTCGAAGATGTATCTGCACGGCGGGACTCTAAACCAGCGCGACCGACCGGTCCAATCGCAACGAGTCAACGGCAGCGACGCAGAGATCGGGCCGACAACTCTCGCGGAGTGGCCGGCCCGATCGATGTTCGTTTCGCTACAGGTACTGGCCCGTGTTCGACTCCGTGTCGATCGCGCGGCTTGCACTGGCGTTCTTGCCCGTGACGAGAGTGCGGATGTAGACGATCCGCTCCCCCTTCTTGCCCGAAATACGTGCCCAGTCATCAGGATTGGTGGTGTTGGGCAGATCCTCGTTCTCGGCGAACTCGTCGACGATGGAATCGAAGAGGTGCTGCACACGCAAGCCCGGAGCACCGGTGTCGAGCACAGACTTGATCGCGTACTTCTTGGCGCGGTCGACGATGTTCTGGATCATCGCCCCCGAGTTGAAGTCCTTGAAGAACAGAACTTCCTTGTCGCCGTTGGCGTACGTCACCTCGAGGAAACGATTCTCTTCGCTCTCCGCGTACATGCGATCGACGACGCGAACGATCATCGCCTTCAAGCAGGCAGTGCGATCTCCACCGAACTCGGCGAGGTCGTCCGCATTGATCGGCAGACCGTCCACCAGGTACTTCGAGAAGATGTCCTGAGCCGATTCCGCGTCGGGGCGCTCGATCTTGATCTTCACGTCCAGTCGGCCGGGACGCAGGATGGCCGGGTCGATCATGTCCTCACGGTTGGAGGCGCCGATGACGATGACGTTCTCGAGCCCTTCCACGCCGTCGATCTCGCTGAGCAGCTGCGGAACAACCGTTGTCTCGACGTCGGAGGAGACTCCCGAACCACGGGTACGGAAGATCGAGTCCATCTCGTCGAAGAAGACGATCACCGGCGTGCCCTCGGACGCCTTCTCACGAGCACGCTGGAAGATCATCCGGATGTGACGCTCGGTTTCGCCGACGAACTTGTTCAGAAGTTCCGGGCCCTTGATGTTCAGGAAGTAGGACTTGGCGTCCTTGCTGTCCTGACCGCGAGCTTCGGCGATCTTCTTGGCCAACGAGTTGGCGACGGCCTTGGCGATGAGCGTCTTGCCGCAACCAGGCGGACCGTAGAGCAGTACACCCTTCGGCGGCCTCAGCGAGTACTCGTGGAACAGATCCTTGTGGAGGAACGGGAGTTCGACGGCATCACGGATCTGCTCGATCTGACGCCCGAGACCACCGATGTCGTCGTAGTGAACGTCCGGAACTTCCTCGAGAACCAGATCTTCGACCTCGGCCTTCGGGATGCGCTCGAAGGCGTACCCGGCCTTGGTGTCGACGAGCAACGAGTCGCCCGGACGCAGTTTCCTGGTCGGAGAATCGGCGTCGTACGCGATGATGTCGGCTTCGGGGTCGGCGAAGACGGCCGCCAACGGCGCTGCGAGCCAGACGATGCGCTCTTCGTCGGCATGGCCGACCACCAGTGCGCGCAGTCCGTCGTCGAGTACCTCACGGAGCGTGCTGATCTCACCGACCTGCTCGTAGGTGCCGGCCTCGACGATGGTGAGTGCCTCGTTGAGGCGAACCGTCTGCCCGAGGGCGAGGGTGTCCGTGTCGATGTTCGGTGAGCACGTCAACCGCATCTTGCGACCCGACGTGAACACGTCGACGGTCTTGTCCTCGTGTACCGAGAGAAGGACTCCGTAACCGCTCGGCGGTTGACCGAGTCTGTCGACTTCTTCACGAAGCGCGATGAGCTGCTGACGGGCCTCTTTGAGGGTGTCCATCAACTTGCTGTTTCGGATGGACAACGAGTCCACCTTCGACTCCAGCTCACGCACCTGCTCCGGCGATTGTGCAAGTTGTCGGCGCAGTACTTGTGCTTCCACTCGTAGCGCGTGGAGTTCTTCTGCTGCCGCAACCGAATCCGGGTTCTCTGTCGAGCTCATGTGCGTCTCCTCCCAGTGCGATCCATCAACGCTACCGGCATAAGGCCCCAACTGTCGCCAGACACGGTGCGCGAGTGCGAATTCACACCTGCGCGCGGACCGTGCCGACTGGTCTCAAGCCAGAATTTGGTCATGTTAGCCTTGCCTACAAGATGGAGACAGCGCCTGTCTCTCTTTACAACGAAAGGTAACGCTGTGATCATCCGCAAGACTCTCATCAGCGCTTGTGCTGTCGCTGCCGTCCTGACCATGGGTGCATGCAGCTCGGACGACAACAAGGATTCGACGGCTGCAAGTTCGACTTCCGCCGCCGCCTCGAGCACCACGGCGAAGGCCTCGGCTTCCGCCACGACGTCAGCTGCCGCTGCCGCAGCGGCTCCGACGGCCGAGGAGCTCAACGCTTCGCTCGTCGCTCTGATCGATCCGGCCAAGCCGATCGAGGAGAAGACCGCTCTGGTGGTCGACGGAACCAAGCGTCAGGCCAACATCGAGACGATGAGTGCTGCGCTGGGCGGTAACCCTGCCTACGCGATCACGTTCAACGTGGACAACGTCAAGGTCGACGGTCAGACCGCAACCGCAGACGTCGCCGTCGTCAGCCCGCACGGCGCCGCCCCGGCCACCCCGTGGACCTGGGAGCTCGAAGACGGCTCCTGGAAGCTGTCCGACACCTCGGCTTGCGTGCTCCTGGAAATGGGCCGCGCTTCCTGCACCGCATAACTTCCAGCTACTACAAGAGCGGCGATCCGGATACCGGATCGCCGCTCTTGCTGTTTTCGTGTGACTACTTGGCCGCGGTGTTCGAGCCCTTGCCCGCACGCCGCTGCGGCTTCGGGGTGACAGTTCCTTCGGCGAGACGACGAGCGCTCACGAGGAACGCGGTGTGGCCTTGCATCCGATGTTCGGGGCGCACCGCCAAACCGACGACGTGCCAACCGCGCACGATCGATTCCCACGAGCGTGGCTCGGTCCAGCATTCCTGCTCGCGCATCGCCTCGACGACCTTCGAGAGCTGAGTAACGGTCGCGACGTAGACGATCAACACGCCGCCCGGCACGAGTGCCTTCGAGACGGCAGGCAGGACGTCCCACGGGGCCAGCATGTCGAGGACGACGCGATCGACCTTGCCTCCGTGCGCTTCCGGATCGAACTCGGCGAGATCGGCGATGGTCAGTTCCCAGTTCGGCGGACGTTCCCCGAAGAAGGTCTCGACGTTGCGAACCGCATGTTCGGCATGATCGTCGCGGACCTCGTAGGAGATGACCTTGCCCTCGGGTCCGACGGCACGCAGCAGCGAACATGTCAGTGCGCCGGAGCCGGCTCCGGCCTCGAGCACGCGTGCTCCTGGGAACACGTCGCCTTCGTGGACGATCTGAGCTGCGTCCTTCGGGTAGATGACCTGGGCACCGCGCGGCATGGACAGCACGTAGTCCACCAGCAGGGGGCGCAGTGCGAGATAGGGCGTGCCGTTGACCGACTTGACGACGCTGCCCTCGTCGGCACCGATCAGATCGTTGTGAACGATTCCGCCCTTGTGGGTGTGGTATTCGCGGTTCGCCTCGAGAACGATCGTGTAGTGGCGTCCCTTGCCGTCGGTCAGCTGTACTCGGTCGCCGACGCGGAACGGACCTGACGGCCGCTTGCCCGGCGCAGTGAGATCAGCTTCTGGAAGCTCTTGTTCGGGAATCTCGGCGACAGCGGACTGCACAACCTCATCCACTTCGGTCGTGCCTTCTTCTGGTTGCAGCTCGTTCGCCATGCGCAGATGATCCCTGTTCGCTTGTTTCCGGTGTCCTCGCCACCGGCTCCGACGGAGTTGTCGGACCAACCGCATAGCCTGCCAGGTGTGAGCTCTGTCGAATTGCCAACCCCCACTCCAACGGGTGCAACATCACACGAGCGCCCGCGTAGTCGGCCGGCGCTCTCTCCGTCTCGGGCGGGTGACTACAAACAATGCCCCCTGCTCTATCGCTTCCGAGCAGTCGACAGAATTCCGGAAACGCCAACCAGAGCCCAGGTCAGAGGCACCGTCGTACACGCGGCACTGGAAGCACTGTTTGCACTCCCGACCGGTCACCGGGTTCCCGATCGCGCAGCCGAACTCGTCCGTCCCGCGTGGGAACGTGTCAGTGCCGAGTCTCCCGAGGCCGCTGACCTTGTTCCGGAGGGCGAGCTGGATTCGTTCCTCGACGAAGTCGGCAAGCTCGTCGCGACGTACTACACGCTCGAAGATCCCACTCGATTCGATGCCGAGGCGTGCGAGGTCTACGTCGAGACCGAATTGGAGAACGGCGTTCGACTCCGCGGCTTCGTCGACCGGATAGACGTTGCACCGACGGGTGAGGTGCGGGTGGTCGACTACAAGACCGGAAAAGCGCCTCGCGAGTTCACCGAATCCAAGGCGCTCTTCCAGATGAAGTTCTACGCGCTCGTACTGCTGCGCACTCGCGGAATCGTTCCCGCACAACTGCGCCTGATCTATCTGGCCTCCGGCTCGATTCTCACGTACGCCCCGGATCACGACGAGCTCATCCGATTCGAGCGAACCCTCTCCGCCATCTGGAAAGCGATCCTCGCAGCAGGTGCGACCGGAGACTTCAGACCCAAGCCTGGCAAACTGTGCGACTGGTGCGATCACAAGTCACTGTGCCCCTCGTTCGGCGGAACACCTCCGCCCTATCCAGGTTGGCCGGACCTGCTGAGCACCGAACCTGTTGCCGCAAAGGAGAATTCATAACATGACGGACAGTTCGTACTACCGCTACCTCGGAACGACGGAGGAAGGGCACGAGCGGTTCGCGAGCACGCAGGCAACTGTCAGCATCTGGGGCCCGACACTGCAGCACGGCGCTCCCCCGTCGGCGCTGTTGGTACGAGCCCTCGAGCGGTGCGGTGCGCGCGACGAAACCCGTCTGACGCGCGTCGTCGTCGAGATTCTCGGACCGATTCCGATTGCCGACCTCGAAGTCCGGTCCTGGATCGAACGACCCGGTCGCCGAATCGAATTGATCGTCGCCGAACTGTGGGCAACCACCGCCGACGGATCTGCACGCGCGGTTGCGCGCGGTACGGCGTGGCGGATGGAGACGGTGGATACCGGCGACGTCGTCCACGTAGTCGATCCCCCGCTCGAACCCCGCGACAGCGGCACCCCGGGCGTTCTCGAGGGTCTGTGGAGCGTCGGCTATCTCAAGACCCTCGACTGGTCCTGGATTGCTCCGATCGGGTGCGTGGGAACCGGGAAGGTATGGGCGCGCCCCAAGCCAGAGCTGGTCGAGGGTGAGAAGATGTCTGCTCTCGAGCGTTTGTTCGCGGTGGCCGACATCTCAAACGGGGTCGGCGCCAAGCTCGACCCGGAGCACTGGACGTTCCTCAACACAGATCTCACGGTGCATATCTTCCGTGTGCCCGAGGGAGAGTGGGTCGGTGTCGCCGCCGAAACCACAACGGGTCCGGACGGCGTCGGCATGTGTGCGGGCGTGCTCTACGACGAGCAGGGTGCCGTGGGCCGTATCGCCCAGACTTTGCAGATTCGCGCCCGTTCCTGATTTCCAGGAACGGGCGCGAATGCGCGTAAATCTATTCAGGCAGTGATCAGAAAGCGCGTACCGAGCGGATGTTCGACGCGAGGATGGCCTTGGCACCGAGTTCGGCCAAGGCATCCATCACCTGGTTGTGTCCCTTGATCGGGACCATCGCGCGAACCGCGACCCAGTCGGGATCGGCCAACGGCGAGAGGGTCGGCGATTCCATACCGGGTGTCATCTTGATGGCGTCGTCGAGGATGGTGCGCGGGCAGTCGTAGTCGATCATCAGATTCTGCTGCGCGAAGACAATTCCGCGTACGCGCTCGATGAGCTGGTTGCGGGCGGGATCGTCCTGCGGAGCGCCGGTGCGCTCGATCAGGACACCTTCGGAATCGCAGAGCGATTCACCGAAAGCCACGAGGTTGTGTTGGCGGAGAGTACGGCCCGATCCGACCACGTCGGCGATCGCGTCGGCGACGCCGAGCTGAATCGAGATTTCCACTGCTCCGTCGAGACGGATGACGGTGGCGTCGAGTCCGCGATCTGTGAGGTCCTTACGGACCAGGTTCGGGTACGACGTTGCAATGCGCAGGCCGGACAGATCCTCGACGGCCCAGTCCTTGCCGGCCGGTGCTGCGTAACGGAACGACGAACGGCCGAAGCCCAGTGACAGACGCTCGGATACGGGAGCACCCGAGTCGCCGGCGAGATCACGACCGGTGATGCCGAGATCCAGCTCACCGGAGCCGACGTAGATCGCAATGTCCTTGGGGCGCAAGAAGAAAAACTCGACCTGATTGGCCGGATCGAGGACTGTCAGATCACGGGAATCGGTGCGTCGACGGTAACCGGCCTCGCTGAGAATCTCGGCGGCGGACTCGGACAGTGAGCCTTTGTTGGGAACTGCTACGCGCAGCATGGTGGATGTCCTTTCGGAAGGTGTGGGTGACGTGAGACGACATGAATCGGAAGCCCTGGACGAGCGAGACGGAGTACATCTCGCTGGTCAGCTCCGATCACAGATGTCGGTACACGTCCTCGAGGGTCAGTCCGCGACCGACCATCAACACCTGTGTCCAGTACAGCAGCTGGGAAATTTCCTCGGCGAGCTGCTCATCGCTCTGGTATTCCGCAGCGATCCACACTTCACCGGCTTCCTCGATGACCTTTTTGCCCTGAGCATGCACACCGGCGTCGAGGGCGGCGACAGTGCCGGACCCCTCGGGGCGAGTAGCAGCGCGCTCGGTCAATTCGGCGAACAAGGATTCGAAGGTCTTCACGGGTAGCTATTCTTTCACGAGGACGGAAGCGGTTTTCACACGCCCACGAACAGCGGTGTTCACAGGCCTGCGTCGAGGCTGCGCGAACTCACGAACCTGCGGGTCTGCCCGGTGATCGGATCCGGGTACTCCAACGCTCGCGCCAACAATCGCAACGGAGTCGAGAAGTCACCGGGCACTGCGGGCAGATACTCCGGATAGTAGTTGTCACCGACGATCGGGACGCCCAGCGAGTTGAGGTGCAGCCGAAGCTGATGGGTCCGGCCGGTCCGTGGGAGCAACCTGTATCGCCCGAGCGTCCGGTCGGCCGAGTCGGTGATCACCTCGATCAGTTCGATCGAGGTCTCACTGTTCGGCTCGCCCGCGATTTCGGTAGCCGTCATCTCGCCGTGAACTTTGTTGATGCGGCTGCGCACCGTGCGAGGGAAAGTCAGTTCCGGATCGAAGCCCGCAATCGCCTCGTACTCCTTGACGATCCGCTGCTCGGCAAAAAGTTCCTGGTACGGCCGTCGTAGGTCCGGTGTCACGGTGAACACGATGACACCCGCCGTCATCCGGTCGAGGCGGTGAACTGGCGCAAGATCCGGAAGGTCCAGGTCACGACGCAGGCGCACGACTGCGCTTTCGACGATGTGCGCTCCCCGTGGAATGGTCGCCAGGAAGTGCGGTTTGTCGATCACGAGAATCGAGTCGTCGCGGTACAAGATCTCGATCTCGTGCGGAACCGGAATCTCGGGGGCCGGCTCGCGGTAGAAGTACACGAACCGGGTCGGCTGATAGGGCGTTCGGCTCGTGATCTTCCGCCCGTGCTCGTCGACGACGTCCCCGGCGCTGACGAGGTCCGCCCACAGGTCCCGCTCCCCGGGATGCTCGCCGACCAGGTGCTCGAGGACGGTCCGCGCCGACGACTCCGCCGGCATCCGCAGCCGGTCAGGTCCGAGACCGTTTCGGATCGGCAACGGAGCCTTGGGCACAGCTCAGTCCTGCTCGAGGTCTGGTGAACAACTCTCGCAGAGCAATTCGAGGGTTCGGCCGTCGCCGTCGATCCGGTTGCGGTACCGCGGGGTCGGAGTACCACAATCGACACACACGCCGAGTGTCTTGGCTTCGGATGAGAACTCGATGTTCATCCGCTTGTCGAACACGTACAGGGAACCGTCCCAGAGGCCGCGGTCGCCGAAAGTCTCGCCGTAACGGACGATTCCGCCGTCCAACTGATAGACCTCGTCGAAGCCACGTGAGCGCATCAGCGAAGACAACACCTCACAGCGCACTCCGCCGGTGCAGTACGTGACCACGGCTTTGCCCTTGAGATGGTCGTATTTGCCACTGTCGAGTTCGTCGACGAAATCCCGAGTGGTGGCGACGTCCGGAACTATCGCATCTCGGAAACGGCCGATCTCGGCTTCGAAGGCATTGCGCCCGTCGAAGAACACGACGTCGTCACCGCGAGTGTCGACGAGTTCGTGTAGTTCCTTGGGCACCAGGTGAACTCCTCCGCCGACCACACCGTTCTCGTCGACTTTCAGCTCGTCTGGGGCACCGAACGTCACGATCTCCGAGCGTGCCTTGACACTCAGACGAGGGAAATCGTTCCCGAGGCCGTCCGACCACTTGATGTCAGCGGTACGGAAGGGTTCGTAACCACGCGTACCACGGACATATCGCTTGACATCCTCGATGTCTCCGCCGACCGTCGCGTTGATCCCGTGCGGCGAGACGATGATCCGGCCCGTCAGGTTGTTGGACTCGGCCAGGCTGTGCTGCCACAGCTTGATCGCTTCCGGGTCCGCCAACGGCGTGAACTGGTAGAAGAGAACAATTTTCGGAATAGCCACAGCAAATCCAGCCTAACGTGCCGCGCTCGAGTGAACGTCGTGAAGATCGTGAATGGACAAGTCCAACAGGGACTCTCGAAACACGCGTCCAGGGCCGGCGGGGACGTCGACCTCACACGGAACGACGAGCACCGCGCAACCCGCAGCGCTGGCCGACGCCGTGCCGGTCGGCGAGTCCTCGATCGCGAGGCACTGCGCCGGCTCGAGTCCGAGCAGATGCGCGCCGCGCAGGTACGGATCCGCTGCCGGTTTCCCGTTGGGGACCTCGTCGCCACACACCGAATGGTCGAAGAACTCACGGCCGAGCATGCCGAGTGCCCGATCGACCAGAACTCGCTCGGTGTTGGTGACCAGTGCAGAACGCAGACCACCGTCACGCACGGTCGACAGTGCGTCGCGAGCACCCGGCCGCCAGGTCACGCCGTCCTCGAAAAGATCGCCGACGCGGGTGTACATCCAGTCCTTCGCCTCGGCGATGGCATCGGGATGCTTCTCCAGGCCGAGAGCGTCGAACACCGTCGCAAGGGCGAAGGGGCTCGACGCACCGATGACGGCAACGCGTGTCGCTTCCGTCATCGGTCCGCCCAGGCGTAGGGACAGCTCACGAAGCGCGATGTCCCACAGCTTCTCCGAATCGAGCAGGGTGCCGTCCATGTCCCACAGGACACCACCGAGCGTTGATTCGGATACTTCGGTCAACAACTCAGACATTGAAATACTTTGCTTCCGGGTGGTGCAGGACAAAAGCGTCCGTGGACTGCTCGGGATGCAGCTGCAGCTCCTCGGACAATTCGACGCCGATTCGTTCGGGTTCGAGCAACGCAACCAACTTGGCTCGATCCTCGAGATCCGGGCACGCGCCGTATCCGAACGAATAACGAGCGCCGCGGTACTCGAGATCGAAGTAACCGGCAACCTCGGTGGGATCCTGCTCCGCGACGGTGTGACCCTCGGGAAGCACTAGCTCTTCACGGACGCGTCGATGCCAGTACTCGGCCAGAGACTCCGTGAGCTGGACACCGATTCCGTGAACCTCGAGGTAATCGCGGTACGAGTTCGATGCGAACAACTCGTTGGCGAAGTCCGCGATCGGCTGACCCATCGTCACCAACTGGAACGGAAGAACGTCGACCTGCCCGGTGGCCTCGGCGTCCTTGCGCGAGCGAACGAAGTCCGCGATGCACAGGAAGCGGTCGCGGTGCTGGCGCGGGTAGGTGAACCGGAACCTTTCGGGTGCATCCGGTTTCGGCTCGGTGAGCACGATGACGTCGTCGCCCTCCGAGATCGCCGGGAAGTACCCGTACACGACCGCGGCATGCGCGAGGATGCCCTCGGACGTCAGCCGATCGAGCCAGTACCGAAGTCGCGGACGGCCTTCCGACTCGACCAGTTCCTCGTACGTCGGACCATCGCCCTTGCGCTGACCGCGAAGGCCCCACTGGCCGAGGAAAAGAGCGCGCTCGTCGAGCAGCCCCGAGTACTCGGACAGCGAGATTCCCTTGACGATGCGCGAGCCCCAGAAGGGAGGTGTCGGCACCGCGATGTCGGTTGCGACATCGGAACGCTCCGGCAGGACCACGGGAACCGCTGCAGCCTTACGCTTTTCGGCGATGCGCTTGGAACGCTCGTGACGTGCCTTACGCTCGGCAGCCTTCTCGCGAGCAGCGATGGCCTCCGGGCTGTCCGGCGCCGGGCCGCCACCACGCTTGGTCGTCATGATCTGGTCCATCAAGTTCAGACCCTCGAAGGCGTCGCGGGCATAGCTGACGTCGCCCTCGTACACCTCCTGCAAGTCGTTCTCGACGTAGGAGCGCGTGAGCGCCGCACCACCGAGCAGAACCGGGAACTTCTCGGCGACTCCGCGTGCGTTGAGTTCCTGGAGGTTTTCCTTCATCACGACAGTGGACTTCACGAGCAGTCCGGACATGCCGATCACGTCGGCTTTCTTGTCCAACGCGACGTCGAGGATGGTCGCGATCGGCTGCTTGATACCGATGTTGACGACCTCGTAGCCGTTGTTGCTCAAGATGATGTCGACAAGGTTCTTGCCGATGTCGTGGACGTCGCCCTTGACGGTCGCGATCACGAGGCGGCCCTTGCCGTCCTCGTCGCTCGCTTCCATGTGCGGTTCGAGGAATGCCACGGCAGCCTTCATGACCTCGGCGGACTGCAGAACGAACGGCAACTGCATCTGTCCGGAGCCGAACAGCTCGCCGACGGTCTTCATGCCCGAGAGCAAGGTCTCGTTGATGATGGCCAGCGGAGGCTTGATCGTCATCGCCTCGGTGAGGTCGTCGTCGAGGCCGTTGCGCTCGCCGTCGACGATGCGGCGTTCGAGCCGGTCGAACAACGGAAGTCCGGCGAGTTCCTGCGCACGGGACTCGCGCGCCGACGCAGCCGAGACACCCTCGAACAGAGCCATCAGCTTCTGCAGCGGGTCGTAGCCCTCGCTACGACGGTCGTAGACGAGGTCGAGTGCGGTTTCACGCTGCTCGTCAGGAATTCGGGCCATCGGCAGAATCTTGGACGCGTGAACGATCGCCGTGTCCAGACCGGCCTCGGTGCACTCGTGC
>NZ_JARVSY010000029.1:0-33749 GCF_030208925.1 Rhodococcus sp. MEB032 | reverse complement strand
CGACTGAGCCGACCACGACTGAGCCCACGACGACTGAGCCGACCACGACTGAGCCCACGACGACTGAGCCGACCACGACGACTGAGCCCACGACGACTGAGCCCACGACCAACCCTTCGGCGTCGCAACGTCCGAGCAGCAGCGCTTCCCCCGCGACCAACGCAACTTCTGCGACCAACGCAACTTCGCAGACCGAGAGTCCTTCGAGCCAAGCACCCTCCGAGACACAGTCTCCTTCCGAATCGCAGCCGAGTTCCGAGCAGTCGTCCGCGGTAGCGGCTCCGCCGGCTGGACCGTCTGATCCGCAGGGACCGTCAGCGGGCGGCGGAGCGCCTGCACCCTCTGCCGGTGGACCGGCAAACGCTGCGCCGGGCGCAGTCGCAGCCCCTTCCGCACCCGAGGTTCTGGCCGCACCCGCACCCGTAGCTCCGCAGGTACCGTCGAACGTTCCGAACGTCGCGGCTCCGACTGACAACCCGCAGGCATTTCCGACGGCGTTCACTCAAGGGCTTCCGCCGATTCTCAACGCCGCCGCCGTCGCCGGCGGTGTAGGCGGAATGGCAGTGGTAGCGGCCGGTGCGGGAGCACTGACTTTCCGCGGAGCATCGCTGCAGAAGGCGCGATTGGCTGCCGCGCGTGCCGAATTCCTGGCACCCGGATCACAGGGAGGTGCGTGAGTCGTGCCGGACAGACGTTCACATCGCCGCGTTCTGGCCGCGGTGGATGCCGTATGCGACGCAGCAGCGTCGTCGGAGGCAGTGTCACTGCTGACGGTGGTGCAGACAGTCGCCCGCGAGCGTGGGCGCCCGATCGAGATCGATCTGGAAACCCCTCTCGCCACCGGAGTGTGCGGTCAGCGCCGGGCCTACGACGACCACGACGTCATCGTTTTGGCTCCCGGACTACCCAATGTCGAGCGGACTCTGGCACATGAGTTGGGGCACATAGTGTTTCGCCACGAGGGTGCCGAGATCGCCGAGGCGACGCTCGAGGTCAGTGACGATTTGATCGCCTACATGTTGAGTCAACGTTCTCTGCGGCGCAACGAACCCGTGCCGATGGACGACATCGCGGAGTGGGAAGCCGAGACGTTCGCGTCGATGTTGATCATGCGTCTGCGAACGATGAGTGGCCGTGGGACACCGCTGTCGGTGTTGCGGTACGACGAGGCGATCGGATGATCTTTTGGGCTGTGGCCCTTCTCGTCTGGGTTGCAGCCGGCGCGAGACTGGGTCGAGTTGTCGCGCGCACCGCGACGCCGTTGCGAATGTCGATGGTCTTTGCAGGCTTCTCGGTCGCATTGTCGTCGACGGTCATGGTGCCGGCGGTATGGGACATCGTCGATCGCATTGCGCCGGAGCAGCATGCCGCCGCGATGATCGTCATCGTCTTGTGGACAGCGTTGTCTGCGGCCAGTGCAGTCGGCGCCGTGTCTGCGTGGCCGGTGATGTCACGTCCGGCTATGCGCGGCCTCGCCACCGTGCTGTACTCGGTGGGGCTCCTGGTGGCGATCGCGGTTCTCTTCGGCTACCCGGCGCCGGCTCTGATCTTTATCATCGTCGCTCTGTCCCTTGTCATTTCGACGGGGCTACGGCACGTTGCGTGGGCGCCGTTGGGGCGCGGAATCGCGTTGATCGTGACCGGTTCGTCGATCCTGCTCGTCGTGGTCGTCGTGATGCTTGTCGAATCGATCGGTGGCACCGGCGCACTCGAATCGGATATCTGGACGGGCGCAGGGGTGTGGTTCATCGCTGCCTCGAGTGTTCTGATTGCGCTGGGCATCACGTGGGTGCTTCTCGAGACCTGGTTACGTGCGCGACGAGATCTGTACCGGCTGCGGCGGATGCACGCGCTTCTCGTCAAGCGATTCCCCGAGGTAGTCGACGCGGACAGCGCCGGGAGTACGTCTGTGCTGCGGGCATCGGACATGATCGCGCAGATCATGGATGCGATGTACATCCAGTCCGGCGCCGGGATGTTCGACGTCGGTGGTCAGGAACCGCCGCGGGCCGTCACTGCACACGCGGGGCTTTTGGCGGGGTGGATCGCCGATCCCTTGGCCTCGGATGTGTTGGACACCAGGTGGATTGCGCCTCCTGAGAAGATGTCGGCGCGCCGATGGGTGTTGTTGTTGGCGAAAGAACTCGATGAAACGACAAAAGTAGGTCGACGTTCGTAGTCGACCTACTCCATGTCATTGCAGTGCTCGAGATCGAGTCAGTGCTTCAGCACGTTCACATCAGCGTGACGCGTCAGGCGGAACCTCTGGCAAACCTTCACTCGCGCGGAGCTTTTCAGCCATCGTGGTGAGTAGATTCTGCGATTCTTCCGAGAGGTCGAATGCACGGCTCGAGAGGCGGCGAAGCCCGTAGCCTTGGAGCTGTGAGAGCAGTTCGAGATCGTGATCGATCTTGGCTGCGTAGATGTCGTTGAAGAAGTAGTCGGGCTTCACCTTGAAGAACCGGGCGAAGGCTGCGACTGTCTCGTCTGAGGGGTTGGTGCGCTGTCCCGAGCGGAGCTGCGAGATGTACGGCTTGGAGATCTGATGGCCGTCTTCGATGAGCGCTGCCGCAACCTCGGCGTTGGTATGGGGTTTGCGCCCCGGAGGATGAACACTGTCGAACAGTTTGTTCAATCGTTCTGCAAAGTCAGCCATTGTGAACCGCCCCGTAATCCTCTCTAGCTAGCAATTGTCCGTTCAGTGAATCCTACGGTATCACGCGGATAACCGATCGGTAGCTCACCGTAGTCTGTTTAGTGGACTAGTTGTCAAATGTGTCCGAGATTCGATTCGTCCGGCCAATGAGTGCTCAGCTATGTCTCAGCGCACATTGAGTTTCCGCCACACGGAAATGTGCAGCTACGACTGCGCTATTCGAACCTTCCAGTACTTGGCCAATCTGCCCAATATCAAACCTTTTACCCGTTTTGGCGATATTAGCTATGCGTTAGCCTGGTTTTTCACAACTATTTCGATTGAAAAACTGCAGTTCAAGCGATGTTTGAAGGTTTGGGGTCGCGATCAGGGTGGCTGGTTGCGATGTCATGCGGATCACCTCCGGGTTGAACCTTGAACGGTTTGCCGGATTGCGATCTGTGCTAGCTAAACCCTCCGAGTGGGTGCAGAATTGTGACATGAAACACACGATGAGCGATGATGAATTGCGCCGCGCAATCCGTGAAATTCAGGATCGAGCCCACGACGCACGCAAGCGTGGGGACGATGTAGCGGCGGAAGAACTCGACCGTACGGTCAAGGGCTATCAAGAGCAGATGATGCAGCGTCTTTAGTGCTCGCTGCGGTCGTCTCTGTGCGGTGTTTGCGCGGAGTACGGCCGTACCCCGCAGGTCGTCTTGCGTGTTTCAGGGCGGCCGCACCGTGCGTGCGTAGACTTTCCCGCATGTCCACAGTACGAGTGCGGGGGAGTGTTCATCCATGTCTGTAAGGTCGCTCGACGGCAAGAAATGCCTGATCACCGGCGCCGGTAGTGGAATTGGACGTGCAACTGCGCTGCGTGCATCAGAGGTCGGCGCCGAATTGTTTCTCACCGATATCAACAGCATCGGATTGGAAGAGACGGTCGCGATGGTCGGCGCCGGCGGCGGCACGGTCAGCATGGCGAAGGCACTCGATATCTCGGACTACGACGAGGTCGTGAAATTCGGTACCGAGATTCACACTCAATTTTCTTCGATGGATGTCGTCATGAATATCGCCGGCATTTCAGCGTGGGGAACTATCGAGAACCTCGAACATCGGCATTGGAAGTCCATGGTGGACGTCAACCTGATGGGGCCGATCCATGTCATGGAGACGTTTGTTCCACCCATGATTCGTGCCGGCAAGGGTGGACACCTGGTCAACGTGTCTTCGGCTGCCGGACTTTTGGCCCTGCCGTGGCACGCCGCCTACAGTGCGAGCAAGTTCGGCCTTCGCGGGGTGTCCGAGGTGCTGCGATTCGATCTGAAGCGGCACGGAATCGGGGTCAGTCTGGTTGTGCCGGGTGGGGTGAAGACGCCATTGGTGGGAACCGTGGAAATAGCGGGTATCGACAGGAACGACCCGCGGGTCGAAAAACTCACGCACCGGTTCGAGGCGCGTGCTGTCTCCCCGGAGAAGGTGGCGTCGTGCATTCTGCGGGGAATCGAGAAGAATACGTACCTCGTATATACGTCCAATGACATCCGATTCGGATACTGGTGGGCGCGCAAATTCGCCCTGCCTTACGAGTTCGTGATGCAAAAAGCGAACGACCAGTTCAGTAAATTGCTCAAGCGATGAGCGTTAACTCCGCCGGGACTTTTATCTAGTCGAATAGGGACCAAAGTCATGCCGAAGAGTTTTCACTTCGATATCGAATTCAAATATCCGATCGACGACGTGCATCGAACTTTGACCGACCCGAATTATTGGAAAGGCAGACTCGGAGACCTTTATGCCACCTCGGACATCGAAGTTCGAGACGGATCGATCGAAGTATCCGTGTCCGAGGAAATCGACTCCGCCTCCCTCCCGAGCCTGGTCGCCAAGGTTGCGCCGAGTCGGCTCGGTCTGAAACGGGTCGATCGGTGGGGACCTCTGTCGGACGGGCGTGCAGCAGGGTCGGTCACCGGAATCGCGCGGGGACTGCCGATCCGAATCGAGACGACGCTCGATCTCACCGCCGCCGAGTCCTGCACGCGGTTGGTCGTCGACGGAACGGCTGAGGTGAAGATGCCGATCATCGGCGGCCAGATCGAGAAGTTGCTGAAGAAGACCGTCGAGGACTTGCTGGGGCGCGATCGGGACGCCGTCGAGTCATTTCTCGCCTGAGCCTGCACCGAAATCTACTTCCAGAACGCGCGCACCCGGGCCGGCGGATGCGAGTTGATCGTGCGGGTTGGCGAGGGCGCACCCCTCCAACGAGAGGCACCCGCAACCGATGCAACCGGTGAGGTTGTCCCGTAGACGTTCCAGTTGCTCGATGCGTAGATCGAGGTGGCGCCGCCACCCGGTCGACAATCTTTCCCAATCTGCGCGGTTCGGGGTACGGCCTTCAGGAAGTGTGCCGAGGGCCTCTCTGATTTCCGACAGCGGAATGCCGACGCGTTGCGAGATTCTGATGAAGGCGACGCGTCGAAGCGTGTCTCGTTGGTATCGGCGCTGGTTTCCGCTGGTCCGGCGACTGACGATGAGGCCTTCTCGTTCGTAGAAATGCAGGGCCGAGACGGCGACACCGCTGCGCTCGGAGAGCTGGCCGGGCGTGAGTTCCTTTGCCTTCCACGACGGCATCTCCATGGCGACTACCGGTCCGTCGCGCGGTGGAGGGTGGCGTGGAGATGATGCGTCAGCGGGGTGTCGCCGTGCGCCATCCACAGGTCGTATGTCAGCGTGTCGCCCTGAACGCGCATGACTCGCCGAACGTCGTGAACCGGTTTTGCGTCGGGTGATGCTGCGAGCGTGAGACGGGTCAAGGCGAGAGTGCCTTCGGAGTCGAGGGTGCCGCGATGGATCTCGACGAATCCGGTGGGCTGGCTGACCAGCAATTCGAGCTCACCACCCGGTGTTGTGCGCAGGTATCCCGATTCCATGTGAAGCGGTCGTCCGTCGGGGAGCCCACGAGTGCGCGACGAGTAGGTGAGAAACGGTTTCGGGGTGGGCGCGAACTCGATCTCCTCGGAGTACTCGAAGTCGTCGATGGTGGGGAAATGTCCGGCTCCAGCGCCGACCCAGCGCCCGGTGAACCTCTCGATTCCGGCGCCGTTCAGCGCCGCCTGATCCGTACTACTCATTGCCTGGTCCTCTCGCCTGCGTCGGATCAGACGTTACGCGGGCCGGTACGACAGCTGCTTGTCCCTGCTGGGTGGGGCCTACGGGATTAGTGTTCACTCATGAACGCTTCTGGCTCCGTCCCCCTCGGTGTCGATTCCGAGGTGGGCCGATTGCGATCGGTCATTCTTCATCGTCCTGGCGACGAGTTGAAACGATTGACTCCGCGCAACAACGACGAGCTGCTGTTCGACGCGTTGCCGTGGGTGGACCGCGCGCAGGAAGAACACGATCAGTTTGCGACCGTCCTTCGTGAGCGCGGCGTCGAGGTACTGCTTTTGTCCGATCTCCTCACCGAGGCGCTCGAGGTCAGTGGCGCAGCGAGGATCCAGGGAATCGCGGCCGCCGTCGACGCACGCAAGATCGGCCACGCGCTCGGGCAACACCTGGCCGCCTACCTGCGAAAGGTGGAGCCGAAGGAGCTTTCGTCGATCCTTACTGCAGGAATGACGTTCGACGAATTGCCGATCGATGCCGACTCGACCTCATTGGTGCGCAGGATGCATCACGGCGGTGACTTCGTGATCGACCCGTTGCCCAACTTGCTCTTCACCCGTGATTCGTCGTTCTGGGTCGGGCCACGGGTCATCATCACGTCCTTGGCGTTGTCAGCGCGAGCTCGCGAATCCTCGATAACGGATCTCGTCTACGCGCATCACCCTCGATTCAAAGGCGTGCGCCGCGCGTACGAGTCGCACACGGCTCCTGTCGAGGGAGGTGACGTGCTGCTTCTCGCCCCGGGGGTGATCGCAATCGGTGTCGGTGAACGTACGTCACCCGCCGGAGCAGAAGCATTGGCGCGTAGCGTGTTCGACGACGGCCTCGCCCACACGGTGTTGGTTGTTCCGATCGAGCAACGCCGAGCGTCGATGCATCTCGACACGGTCTGCACCATGGTCGAGGCCGACGCGGTCGTCATGTATCCGGCCATTCAGGACACCCTGGCGGCGTTCACTCTGCGCAAGGAAGACGACGGGGTGAGTATTCGCGGTGCGACGCCGTTCCTCGAAGCGGCGGCCGACGCCATGGGAATCGGAAAACTGCGTGTGATCGACACCGGACTCGACACGGTGACTGCCGAGCGTGAGCAGTGGGACGACGGAAACAACACCCTCGCCGTCGAGCCTGGCGTCGTCGTCGCTTACGAGCGCAACGTCGAAACGAACGCCAGGCTGGAGGCCTCGGGTATCGAGGTTTTGCGAATCGCGGGTTCGGAACTGGGGTCCGGCCGAGGTGGTCCTCGGTGCATGTCCTGCCCGATCGCCCGCGATCCGCTGTAAGCCGTCGACGCTGTCAGAGAATTTCTTCCACCTTGGCTGCAGGCCGCGCGAGGACGGTGCCTTTGTCGGTGACCACGAACGGGCGTTCGATCAGAATTGGGTGCTCGATCATCGCGTCGAGGATCTCGGATTCGGATGCATCGGCGAGCCCGAGTTCCTTGTACTGCGTTTCGCGCTTGCGAACGGCTTGGCTGGGCTCGAGGCCGGCGTCGGCGAGGAGTTTTTCCAGCTCGGATCGGGTAGGCGGAGTATCGAGGTACTTCACAATGGTCGGTTCGATGCCGGCGTCGCGGATAAGTCCGAGAACAGTCCGCGACGTGTTGCACCGTTGATTGTGGAAGATGGTTGCAGATGCCATGTCCGTCATTCTGCCTCTGTGTCCGAACTCGTGGGACAAACAGCGGAACAACGGACACCTCCGGCGCGCTGCACTTGAAGTACCGACTTGTGAGGAGAAAACGATGACGGAACATCGAAGTGTGGACGAACGGCGCGTGGTCATTGCCGGTGGGCACGGCAAGATCGCGCAGCACCTGACGTACCTGCTGGCAGGACATGGTGATCGGCCGGTAGCGCTGATCCGCAACTCCGCGCACGAGGGTGCGGTCCGCACACTCGGCGCGTTCCCCGTGGTGATCGATCTGGAATCCTCCACGGTCGAGGAAGTTGCGAAGGTACTCGACGGTGCCGACGTCGCGGTCTTCGCCGCGGGCGCCGGACCTGGTAGCTCGATCGAGCGGAAGGACTCCGTAGACCGAGCTGCGGCGGTGCTGTTGGCCGATGCCGCCGAGAAAGCGGGAGTGCGTCGGTTCATACAGATCAGCGCCATGGGTGCTGGTGACGAAATACCGGAGAACACCGACGAGGTTTTTGCCGCCTACCTGCGGGCGAAGACTGCAGCAGAGGAAGACCTGAAGACTAGGACTTCGCTGGATTGGACGATTCTTCGGCCAGGCCTTCTGACAGACGACGACCCCACCGGTGAAGTCCTTCTTGCAGAGCCGCCCGTCGATCGAGGCTCTGTGCCTCGTGCAGATGTCGCCGCAGTGATCGAAGCGCTCATCGACGCGCCGTCCAGTGTCGGCAAGATATTGGTTCTGACCTCCGGCCCGCATACGATCCGCGAAGCGATCGAGGGTTTGTGAGAGAGAAGATGCTGTGACCGAGAAGATACGACGAGGGTGACGATGAAGATCGCGATCGAACACGATTCCTCCACAGCTCCGTACGACCAACTGCGGCAACAGATTATCGAGCAGGTTCACGGCGGCGGATTGATTGCGGGAACCAAGATCCCGACGGTGCGTGCATTGGCCTCGGAGCTGGGATTGGCGGCCAACACCGTCGCGAAGGCTTATCGCGCGCTCAGCGATCAGGGCGTGATCGAGACGAGGGGAAAGCAAGGGACGTTCATCGCTTCGGGGACCGATCCGGTGCAGGCGCAGGCGGAGCAGGCGGCGACCGCGTTTGCGCATAAGGTCCGCTCGCTCGGGTACTCCGACACTGAGATCGTCGCCATGGTGGAGTCGGCATTGAGAGGTGCGTGACACATTGATTAAGTTGACGCTTCAACTTAAAGCTGTCAGTCTTGGCTCATGAATTCGTCGATTGCTCGTGACCTCGGACTCCTCATCGCCCGTGTCGGCCTCGGGATCATCTTCATCGCCCACGGTTGGCAGAAGTTCTTCACCTACAAGATCGCCGGAACGCAGGCCGCATTCGAAGGGATGGGCGCCCCGCTCCCCAAGATTTCTGCAGTTCTGGCAGCATCCATCGAACTCGGTGGCGGCATCCTGCTCATCGCGGGTCTGCTGACCCCGCTCGTCGGCGCACTGCTGTTCCTCGACATGGTCGGCGCGTTCTTCATCGTGCACGCCGACAAGGGCGTCTTCATAGACAACGGCGGCTATGAACTCGTCGTCGCACTCGGTGTCGGTTCGCTCTTGATCGCTGTTATCGGCGCAGGACGCATCAGCATCGACGGATTGATCGGCAAGGGCAACGGTTGGGTTAAAACCCCAGCTTGATCGGGGTGAGAAGGCGGGTTCAACGGCTGTTGAGCCCGCCTTCCAGCTTGCTTTTGGCCCACAAAGTGACGAACGTAGTCATCTATGGTGACGAAATCTGATCGATCCGAACAAGATTCCGGGGCCAACGAAGAGCGCCCGGAGACGGGCTTTACTCGGGTAGGCGTTCGGACCGACTACGTGGTGTTTTCCGTGGCGGCCGCAGCGGTGCTGGCTATTGTCGTGTGGGGTCTCGTAGCTCCCGACAACCTGAACTCGGTAACCGGAAGTGTTCTCGGCTGGTTGGTGACGAACATCGGCTGGCTCTTCGTACTCGCAGCTTCGGCTTTCGTGCTGTTTTCCATCTACCTCGCTGTCAGTCGATTCGGCGACATTCCGCTGGGCAAAGACGGTGAGAAGCCCGAGTTCCGAACCGTCAGCTGGATCGCCATGATGTTCAGCGCCGGCATGGGCATCGGCCTGATGTTCTTCGGTGTCGCGGAACCGCTTGCGCACTACGTGACTCCGCCTCCCGGCACCGACGGTGGCGTCGGAACTGCCATGGCTACCACCATGTTTCACTGGGGTCTTCATCCTTGGGCGATGTATGCCGTTGTGGGCCTTGCCATTGCGTACGGGTCGTATCGCCGAGGACGCAAGCAACTGTTCAGTTCGGCCTTCATCCCGTTGCTCGGTCGCAAAGCCGAAGGGCCGATCGGCAAGGTCATCGACATCCTGGCAATCTTTGCGACACTTTTTGGCACCGCAGCATCTTTGGGGCTCGGCGCACTTCAGATCGGCTCCGGTTTCGAGGTAGTCGGCTGGATGGAAGAAGCCGGCGTATTCCTGCTCGTGGCCATCGTTGCGGTACTGACCCTGGCGTTCGTCGCTTCGGCAGTTTCCGGTGTGGCCAAGGGAATTCAGTGGCTCTCCAACATCAACATGGTGCTCGCGTTGATCTTGGCCCTGTTCGTGTTCGTTCTCGGGCCGACCGTGCTGATTCTCAATCTGCTCCCGACGACCATTGGTGCATACGTTTCCGACCTCGCCCAGATGTCGGCCCGCACGGGTGCATCGTCGAATCCTGAAACCGGCGCGTGGCTTTCGTCGTGGACGATCTTCTACTGGGCATGGTGGGTGTCGTGGACGCCGTTCGTCGGCATGTTCCTGGCCCGCATCAGCCGCGGCCGCACGATCCGCCAGTTCATCGTCGGCGTCATCGCCGTTCCCACGACTGTCAGCTTGCTCTGGTTCGCGATCTTCGGCGGCGCAGGCATCGGCGAGGAACGCGACGGAATCGGCTTGTCCGGCCGAGGCTCGGAAGAGGCTCAACTGTTCGGCATGCTCGACAATCTGCCGTTGGCCGGAGTGACGACTGTCCTGGTCATGCTGCTCGTCGCAGTGTTCTTCGTCTCCGGCGCCGACGCTGCGTCGATGGTGATGGGGACGCTCTCGCAGCGCGGAACGCTCGAACCGAGTCGCTGGGTCGTGGTGTTCTGGGGCATGTTGACCGGTGGCGTCGCGGCGCTTCTGCTGTGGACCGGTGGTTCCGAAGCGCTCGACGGCTTGCAGACCATGACGATCATCGCTGCGGCGCCGTTCGTGCTGGTCATGATCGGACTGTGCTTCTCGCTGTACAAGGATCTTTCGCACGACCCGATCATCATTGCGGCGAAGGAGCAGAAACGTGCTCTCCTACGCCCGCGCCGAGGACGCCGTGTGGGTAAGTCAGTGGAGTAGGACTTGAGCGGAGTAGGACTTGAACCGTGAAGGGGCACCGAACTGCGGTTCGGTGCCCCTTTTGTCGTCCGGTTATTTCCAGCTGGGCAACCACAGATGGTTCTGCCACGATTCCGGCGTGATCGGCATGGCGGTGAGTATCGGCCAGAGGTAGACGAAGTTGGCCACGACCAGACCGATGTACAGACTGACTGCCAGAAGTCCGGTGGTACGACGCTCGACGGACGCGCTCGCCTTGCCCAGTACATCGCCGAGGACCAGCGCAAATCCCATGACCATGAACGGGGCGAGTGCAACTGCGTAGAAGTAGTACATCTGGCGGTCGAGCGTCGCGAACCACGGGAGGTAAGCGGCACCGTAGCCCGTCAGGACCACGGCGTATCGCCAGTCCCTGCGCACGAACGTCTGCCAGATCGCCCACGCCAACATCGGTAGGGCCAGCCACCACATCGCCGGTGTGCCGATCAGCATCACGGCCTTGACGCAGCTGGCGGCCCCGCAACCGGTGACCTGCTCGCCGTCGGCGTAGTAGTAGAGCATCGGTCGTAGCCCCATCGGCCACGTCCACGGTTTCGACTCCCACGGGTGGTGGTTTCCGGCGGAGTTGGTCAGACCGGCGTGGAACTGGAGAACGTTTCCGCTGTAGTACCAGAGTGAGCGCAGCGCGGAGGGAATGAAGCTCCATGTGCCCCCCTCACCGATCTCGTTACCGACGGCGTGACGGTCGACGCCGGTCTCGCTGGTGAACCAGGCCCAGTAGCTCGCGAGGTACACACCGAGCGGAATGATCACCAACGCATACAGAGCAGGCCCGATGTCGCGAACTGCAGTGCCGACCCATGGGCGCTGCACGCGGTAGGCGCGGCGCGCTGACAGGTCGAAGGCAACACTGAGCAATCCGAAGAACAGAATGAAGTACATGCCGGACCACTTTGTTCCGCAGGCCAGGCCGAGCAGGATGCCGGCGCCGAACCTCCACCACCGGAAACCCAGCCGCGGACCCCAGGCAGAGTCGCCGATTCGGCCCTCTTCGTATACCTTCGCCATCCGTTCGCGGACTTGGTCGCGATCGACCACCAGGCATCCGAGAGCAGCGAGGACGAAGAAAGCCAGGAAGATGTCGAGCATCCCCAGGCGTGAGGAGACGAAGGTGACGCCGTCGACGATGAGCAGGATTCCGGCAATCGCGCCGATCAGCGTGGAGCGCGTCATGCGGCGCACGATCCGGATGATCAGCAGGACCATCAGTGTCCCGACCAGGGCCGACGAGAATCGCCACCCCCAACCGTTGTAACCGAAGAGTGCTTCGCCGATCGCGATCATCTGCTTACCGATGGGCGGGTGTACCACCAATCCGTAACCGGGATTGTCTTCGATGCCGCCACCGGTCAGAACTTGCCAGCCCTGCGGAACGTAGTGCTTCTCGTCGAAGACAGGTGTGCCGGCGTCGGTCGGGTAGGCGAGCATCGTGAAGCGTGTGATCGCCGCGATAGCGGTGACGAAAGCGGTGACGATCCAGCCGCGCAATCTGTCGGTCGGGCCGAAATCAGGATCCGGTACCAGCGGGCCGGGACTACGCATTACCCGATCGCTCGTGGCGGGCGTTGGCCGCTCGTCCGTCTGCACAGTCACCTGGCAATCGTAGGCTGTCAGGTATGACTGGTCGCTTGGTACTCGCCGCAACACCCATGGGAGATGTCGGTGACGCGTCTCCGCGTCTTCGGTCTGCTCTCGCAACCGCCGACGTCGTTGCTGCGGAGGACACACGACGCACCAAGTCTCTGGCGTCCGCGCTCGAGGTAACCATCACCGGGAAGATCGTCAGTTTCTACGATCAGGTCGAGATTTCCCGGCTGCCCGCGCTGGTCGCCGACGTCGCCGAAGGCAAGACCGTCCTGCTGGTCACGGACGCGGGCATGCCGTCGGTCAGCGATCCCGGATATCGCCTTGTCGCCGCCTGCGTAGCCGAGAACCTCGCCGTCACGTGCTTGCCCGGTCCGTCGGCGGTGACGACGGCGCTGGCACTCTCCGGATTGCCCGTGGAGCGGTTCTGCTTCGACGGATTCCCACCGCGTAAGCAGGGGCAGCGCAAGACGTGGCTCTCGGCCTTGGCAACCGAGCAGCGAGCGTGTGTGTTCTTCGAAGCACCCCATCGCCTTGCCGACTGCCTCGCAGATGCGGTGGAAGTTCTCGGGCCGAATCGGCGCGCGGCCGTGTGCCGGGAATTGACCAAGACCTACGAGGAAGTGAAGCGCGGCA
Source organism: Rhodococcus sp. MEB032 (assembly GCF_030208925.1). Lineage (NCBI taxonomy): Bacteria > Bacillati > Actinomycetota > Actinomycetes > Mycobacteriales > Nocardiaceae > Rhodococcus > Rhodococcus sp. MEB032. Next base: position 20,655 of record NZ_JARVSY010000029.1, on the reverse strand, counting down.
CTCTCGGGGAGTTAGCTGCTTGGGCCGCCGAGGGCGTTCGCGGTGAGATCACGGTGGTGCTCGAAGGCGCAGTGCAGGTGGCATCTGATCCTGCCGATCTGGTCGACGAGGTGGAAAGGCTGGTCGAGGGGGGAGCACGATTGAAGGACGCGTGTGCTCTGGTCGCAACGGCCGGAGTCTCCAAGCGTGAGTTGTACGAGACGGTCCTGGCCGCTCGAAAGGACTAGCGGGAGCGGTTCACGGCGGGTGCGCCGGGACGCAGGTTGGCGTCGTCGGCTGCAGCCTGGCCGGCGTGCCAGCCTTCGGCGTCCACGGACCGTCCGCGAGTCTTGCGGGTTGTGGGGAACAATCGATCGAATTCGGCGTCGACGGCCTCGGATGTGGTGGCGAGGATCGGCAGAAGATCCGCGACGTCCATCGATGCCGCGTCGGCCGCTTCGGCGGTGGCTTTGGTGCCGGCGTCACGCAGGCGGTGTCCGATGCGGCTGGCGAACCCGGCCAGGAATCCCTTGCGGAACGAGGTGGTGCGTGAGCCGCCACGATTGCTCGAGTCGGCGAATTGCATTGCACGGGTTGCCTGTACGAGCAGGGAAGTGAACAGCATGTCGACTTGCTGAAGGTCGACCGGAGTGCCGACGACGGTCGCGAGTGCAATGTCGCTGAACCAGACAGTCCTGACTCGATTCGATTCGCCGATCTCGGTCAGGAGGTGAACCTTTTCCTTCACGTACGGGTTCTCGATGTGAATGCGTCGGGCATTGACGGATGTGTCGGTGACCCCGGCGCGACTGTGGAGCAGTGCGGAGTCGATGGCGTACCGGGTCATCAACTCCTGGGCCTTCGCGGTGAAAATCTCGGCTTCTTCCGCGAAGTTGGTTGCTTCCGCTTTGGCGAGTAGTCCACGAATTCGCTTGAGTACCTTGGCGTCGACCTCGGTATCGCCGACGCCGGCATAGCTGGTATCGGTGCGTTGCGACGGCCAGGTGGATGGTGGCGCGAGCAACACCGTCCACTGAGGTAGGCGCATCCACGATCGCGCGACGTCGACGATCTGCGAAACGAGGAAGTAGGGATCCTGGAACAGAAGGCCGGCCGCGAGGGAGCGAAAAACGTCGTCGTCCACGGTGATTCGAGAAGCGATGTGCCGAGACTTCGGATACTGCTCGCCGATCGTCTGCAACTGCCCCACCCATTCGAGCGGAGCGCGATCGGAGGCGCGCGACGCCTTCGCGTCGAACAGGATGGTGGTGGCGGCGAGATCGGCGTCGGACGCTTCTTTGCTTCGACGCGCCAGATGAATCAGATCCGCCGGCTGCCATCCGCGGTCGTACGCCGCGGACAGTTCGGAAACGAGATCTCGCACCGCGGAAACGGATTGAGGGCTGACCTCCTGAGTGGACACCCGCGCTCCGTTCCATGGCAGTGTCTGCGCCGAAGCGCTGGTTCGAATGTATGTTCTATTCGTCGTCATGGCTGGAGTGTGCACGTGGGGTCCGACACATCCGCCTGTAACCGGATATCTCGGACCCCACGTGCGGCACTCTCGCTTAGCTCATTCCTCGACGAAGCGGGGGAAAACTGGCGCCGGAGCAGGCAGTTTCCGGTTCGCGTCGATGCGAACCGCAATGTCGGCGAACTGCCGGTTCTCTTCGCTCTGGCCAAGCAGATCGAGGATGCGTGACGCCGCGTCGGGCATCACCGGCTGAACGAGAAGCCCGACGATGCGGACCACTTCGAGCGTCACGTACAGAACCGTCGCCATGCGTGCCGGATCCGTCTTGCGCAGAACCCACGGTTCCTGCTTGGAGAAGTACCGGTTGGTCTCGCCGAGAACGCCCCAGATGGCTTCCAGTGCGAGATGCAGCGCCTGCACGTCGAACTCGCTGCGGCACTTGGCAAGCAGGGCATCCGCCGACGCCAGCATCGCCAGGTCGTCCTCGGTGAACTCGCCGGGGGTCGGTACCTGGGCATCGCAGTTCTTCGCGACCATCGTCAGTGAACGCTGCGCGAGGTTGCCCAGTTCATTGGACAGGTCTGCATTCATACGCGTCACGATTGCTTCGTGGCTGTAGCTGCCGTCCTGGCCGTACGAGATCTCGCGGAGCAGGAAGAAGCGGACCGCGTCGAGGCCGTACTGATCGACCATCGCGATGGGGTCGACGACGTTGCCGACCGACTTCGACATCTTCTCGCCCTTGTTGTACAAGAACCCGTGGACGAAGACCCGCTCCGGCAGTTCGATGCCGGCAGACATGAGGAACGCCGGCCAGTACACGGTGTGGAAACGCGTGATGTCCTTGCCGATGATGTGCAGGCTCGCGGGCCAGAACTTCTCGAACTCCGCCGAGTTGACGTTCGGGTAACCCACGCCGGTCAGGTAGTTGGTGAGGGCGTCGACCCAGACGTACATGACGTGGTCGGGGTCTCCGGGAACCTCGACGCCCCAGTCGAACGTGGTGCGCGAGATCGACAGGTCCTTGAGGCCGCCCTTGACGAAGCTGACGATCTCGTTGCGACGTGTCGCGGGGGCGATGAACTCGGGATGCTCTTCGTACAGAGCAAGCAAACGGTCCTCGTAGGCCGAGAGACGGAAAGTGTAGTTGGACTCCTCGGTCCACTCCACCGGAGTGCCGGTCTCCGTCGACTGACGGGTGCCGTCGTCCAGGAGCGTGGTCTCGGCTTCGGTGTAGAAGGCCTCGTCACGAACCGAATACCACCCCGAGTAGGTGTCGAGGTAGATGTCGCCCGATGCGGCCATCTTTTCCCAGATCGCCTTGCTGGCGACCTGATGGTCGGCGTCGGTGGTGCGGATGAACCGGTCGTACGAGATGTTCAGGACCTTGTCGAGGTTCTGGAACACGTCGGAGTTCCGAGCCGCGAGTTCGCGGACGTCGATGCCCTCTTTGATTGCTGTCTGCTGCATCTTCAGACCGTGCTCGTCGGTGCCGGTCATGAAGAACACTTCATGACCGTCCAACCGCTTGAAGCGGGCGAGCGCGTCCGAGGAGATGTACTCGTACGCGTGGCCGATGTGCGGAGCGCCGTTGGGATACGCGATCGCTGTCGTGATGTAGAACGGCGATCGTTCCGCGCCTTCCGGGGCAGCGGAGTCTGGGCGCGGGGTCTGGGAGGGTGAGGCAGGCACAGTCATGGTGGGCTTACTCTATCGGGCGTGAGCAAAGACCGTCCCGCCCCCGATGCCCCTGAGCCCTTGTCGCCTCTGATCGACGCACATACGCACCTCGACGCCTGTGGTGCGCACGACGCTACGACCGTGGCCGAAATTGTCGATCGAGCCGAGGCCGTCGGCGTCGGACGGGTCGTCACGGTGGCCGACGACCTAGATGCCGCACGCTTTGCCGTCGACGCTGCGAACTGGGATTCGAGGGTCTACGCAGCCGTCGCAATCCATCCGACCAGGGCGAACGTCCTCGATGTCGATACCAGAGCTGAGGTAGAACGGTTGGCGTCCGATCCGCGGGTCGTCGCGGTGGGGGAGACCGGGCTGGATCTCTACTGGCCAGGCAAGCTCGAAGGGTGCGCCACCATCGAGGAGCAGGTCGACGGTTTCCGGTGGCACATCGACCTCGCGAAGCGTCTCGGCAAGACGCTGATGATTCACAATCGCGAAGCCGATGAGGACCTGCTGCGGGTGCTGCACGAGGAAGGCGCGCCGGAGACCGTGGTGTTCCATTGCTTCTCCTCGGATTCGGAGATGGCCCGTGCGTGCATCGACGCGGGCTACGTGTTGAGTTTCTCGGGAACCGTGAGTTTCAAGAATGCGAAGGCGCTGCGTGAGGCCGCGCTGTTGGTGCCCTCGGATCAGCTGATCGTCGAGACGGATGCGCCGTTCTTGACGCCGCACCCGTTCCGCGGTGCGCCCAACGAGTCGTACTGCCTGCCGTACACAGTGCGTGCACTCGCAGACATCCGCGGCGAGGATCCGCAGGCGCTGGCAGCAGCGTCCACGGCGACAGCGGAGCGCGTCTACAAGCTCTGACGCTATGGTGGTCTGACAGGTAACTCCGCGCCCGGGATCGTCGTGTCCCGGTCCGTCTACTGCGCGGAGTATTTCAGATGAATGACTACAACGTGGTCACAGTCCGCATCGAAACATGGGAATTCGAGTGCTGTGCACCGTTGCCGGTGGTCGGCGAAAAATCTGCGTGGGCTTTGCACCCCATACGTGAGTCGCTGTGGTTCGACGGGACGGTTCATGGAGGAATCTATCCCGACGACGTGGAACCTACGGCCGGGATCGTTCTCTCGATCCGACTCGAGCGCGGCGAGTTTGTCGAACAAGAACCCAGGCACTGGGTATTGGTACCTGGGAGCACCGATCACGTTCGAGTCGAGAAGGTCCCACGGTCTTTTCGCGGCATGTCGTCGCTGGTTGCCGGTCGTCGTGGCTGGATGGAGACGGCCGTTGTCGTCGAATTGGCCACCACCCGTGCGCCTTTCCGGTAGTCCCCACTACCAAAAAGGCGCACAGGGGGCTTGCCCCTAGAGAACCTTCGCCAGGAAGTCCTGGGTGCGCTGCTGCTGGGGGTTGCCGAACAGACTCTCCGGCTTACCTTCTTCGACGATGTATCCGTCGGCCATGAAGATGACTCGGTCGGAAACCTCACGGGCGAAGCCCATCTCGTGGGTCACGACGACCATGGTCATGCCCTGCTTGGCGAGGTCGCGCAGCACCTGCAGAACCTCACCCACCATTTCGGGGTCGAGGGCGCTGGTGGCCTCGTCGAAGAGCATGATGTCCGGACTCATCGCGAGTGCGCGGGCGATGGCAACGCGCTGCTTCTGCCCACCGGACAGGCTGGCGGGCTTGGCATCTGCCTTCTCCGCGAGACCGACCTGGCCGAGCAGTTTGACGGCGATCTCGCGAGCTTGCTCCTTGGTCGATCGCCCGGTCTGCACCGGAGCGAGCATCACGTTTTCGACGACGCTCATGTGGGGGAACAGGTTGAAGTGCTGGAACACCATCCCGATGTGCTGGCGCACCTTGTCGATGTCGACATCCTTGTTCGTGAGGTCGAACTGGTCGACGCGCACGGATCCGGCGGTGATGTCTTCGAGGCGGTTGAGGCAACGCAGGAAGGTCGACTTGCCGGAACCGGAAGGCCCGATGACGCAGACCACTTCACCGCTCTTGATGTCGACGTCCAGGCCCTTGAGGACCTCGTTGTCGCCGAACGACTTCTTCAGTCCCTTGACCGAAATCTTGACCTCGGTGGCGGACTTGCCCATGTTGACGGCTGTTTCGGTCACTTGTTGATCCTCTTCTCGAGGCGGTTCGACAGCTTGGTGAGCGCCATGATGATGATGAAGTACATGACGCCGATGATCAGCCACATGTTGAACGACTGGAAGTTGCGCGCGATGATGATGCGCCCTGTCTGAGTGAGCTCGGCGAGTCCGATGACCGACAGGATCGACGTGTCCTTGAGGGTGATCACGAACTGGTTGATGTACGACGGGATCATCGTGCGAATTGCCTGCGGCATGATGACTTTTCGCATCGACTTCATGTAGCTGATGCCCAGGCTTCGTGACGCCTCCATCTGTCCCTTGTCGACGGACAGGATGCCGCCGCGGACGATTTCAGCCATGTACGCGCCGGCGTTGAGCGAGAGCGTGATGATGCCTGCGGTGAAGGCGGACATCTGGAAATGCAGGGCTGCCGGGATGCCGAAGTAGATGAAGAATGCCTGCACCAACAGCGGTGTGCCGCGGAAGATGTCGACGTAGGTCGTGCCTATACCTCGGACGAACATGTTGGTGGACACGCGGCAGAGACCGAAGATCGCGCCTAGGACCAGAGCGATCGCGATCGAGACGACCGAGAGAACGATCGTCAACCACAGGCCCTTGAGAAGCTGCGGGTAGGTGCTCTTGATCAAGCCGATGATGGAGTTGTCCGACGTCGACGCGCCCTGACCGAGGTAGGTCGAGACGATTTCGTCGTACTGGCCGTCGTCGCGCAGGTTCTGCAGTCCGGCGTTGAACATCTGGAGCAGTTCGGCGTTCTGGCCCTTGTTGACTGCGAAGCCGTAGCTCGCGCCCACCTCTTTTTCGGTGACCGTCTTGAGGCCGTTGCCCTGTGTGATGCCGTAGGCGAGGACGGGGTAGTCGTCGAAGACTGCGACGGAGTTCCCGGTGCGGACCTCGTCGTACATGCTGGCGGAGTCGGCGAAATAGACTGTGGTGAAGCCGTATTGGTCCTTGATGGACTCGGCGAAGCTGGCGCCCTCGGTGCCGTTCTTGACGGCGACGCGCTTGCCCCTCAGATCCTCGTACGACTTCACGTCGTTGTCGGTCTCGAGGACCGCCATCTGCACGCCCGACTCGAAGTACGGGTCGGAGAAGTCGAACACCTGCTTGCGGGCGTCGGTGATGGACATGCCCGCGATGACGCCGTCCGCCTGCCCGGCCTGCACGGCCTGAAGGGCCGCGTCGAAGCCGAGCTGCTTGATGTCGACCTTGAAGCCTTGGTCCTCGGCGATCGCATTGAGCAGGTCGATGTCGATGCCGACGAGTTTGCCGTCTTCGTTCTCGAATTCGAACGGGGCGAATGTCAGATCGGTGGCGATCGTGTAGGTGCGGCCGGGTTGCGCGCTCGCGATTCCGGGGGCGAACAGCGCTGCGATCAGCGCCAGCAGGATGGCCAGGATCGGCCACCTGGCATTACGTGGTCTGTCGAATCTTCTTCGCACTATCGCCCAGCTTTCTTCTGTCGCGCCCGGGATCGCCGGACTGCTTTGAACCAGACGAGAACATACTGCGCCCAGAGCTGAATCGATACACGGGTATCGGAGCCGGAAAGTGCAGAACACACGACACGCCGTTGCCGTTCCGTGACAAAAGTCGCATTTCGTTGTGATTTGGTTGCCGATACAACGCTCGGTCGTTACCGTATTGTGATCGAACGTCGTCTGCCTTGGGATTTCCTGTGTCGCCTTTTGCCAAGATCAACTCCACGAAGTCACCACTTCTCTATTCAGTGGTGGGTGCGTTGCTTCTGACGCTCATCGTCGGGGGTGCGCTCGCCGTGGTTCGGCACAAGACGATCACCCTCGATGTCGACGGCGACATGATTTCGCTGTCCACGATGTCGAGCAGCGTCGGTACCGCTCTCGAGGACGCCGGATACCCGGTCGATCCCAAGGACGCGCTCGCACCCAGTGCCGATTCCTCCCTGTCCGATGGCGATACCGTCGTACTGCGCCGTGCCCGTGAGTTGGCTCTGACCGTCGACGGTCAGCCGACCACCATCTGGACCACCGCATTGACGGTCGACGAGGCATTGAAGCAGGTAGATGTTTCCGACGACTTCGCAGTCTCGGCTTCGCGCTCGCATCGTCTGCCGCTCGAACGGACCGAGCTCGACGTCGTCAGCCCGAAGACCGTCAGCGTCAGCGACGGTGGCGCTCCCGCGGCGGAGGTCAAGCTCGCCGCCGTGACCGTCGGCGATCTTCTCGCGGCCAAGAATGCGCCGCTCGAGCAGGCCGACTCGGTGGTTCCCACCGCCGAGACACCCGTTACCAACGGCCTGACCATCCAGGTCACGCGCGACCGCACGGACACTCGCGTCGAGACGCAGCCGATCGCGCCGCCGGAGAACAAGGTCGAAGATCCCGAGCTCGAGAAGGACAAGACCGTCGTCGAGAACCCGGGTGTTCCGGGTGAGCGCACGGCCACCGTCGAGGTCAAGACCGTCAACGGTGTCGAGGCCGGACGCACGGAACTGTCCGCGACCGTGATCAAGGAACCGGTCGCAGCAGTGGTGAAGGTCGGTACCAAGCAGGCTTCCGCTCCCGCTGTGTCCAACGCGTCGACGTGGGATGCCATTGCTCAGTGCGAGGCGACCGGAAACTGGGCCATCAACACCGGCAACGGTTTCTACGGAGGACTTCAGTTCACCCAGAGCACCTGGGAAGCATTCGGCGGCGGTCAGTACGCAGCTCGCGCCGACCTCGCATCACGTGAACAGCAGATCGCGATCGGCGAGAAAGTCCGCGCCGGTCAGGGCTGGGGTGCTTGGCCGTCCTGCACCAGCAAATTGGGCCTGCGCTGACGCGCTCACACCTCACAGAACACAGGAACCGATGTCACCGTTCGCCAAGATCAACTCGACCAGGTCGCCGTTGTTGTACTCGGCGATCGCCGCTCTTCTCCTGACGGTTCTCGTGGGTGGTGTTCTGGCCGTCGTCCGGCACAAGACCATCACTCTCGATGTCGACGGTGAGCAGATTCGCCTGAGCACCATGTCGACCAACGTCGACGGCGCTCTCGAGGACGCGGGTTACCCGATCGGTGACAAGGATGCAGTTGCTCCCGCGGCCGACGCTTCGCTGTCCGACGGCGACACCGTGGTGCTCCGTCGTGCCCGTGAGATCACGCTGACGGTCGACGGTCAGCCGCAGAAGCTCTGGACCACTGCCTTGACCGTCGACGACGCGTTGAAGCAGTTGGACGTCGCGGCGGATGTGCACGTGTCGGCTTCGCGCTCGCAGCGTCTTCCGCTGGACGGCGCCGCGCTCGACGTGCTGACACCGGTCGTCGCAAAACTGGTCGACGGCGCAAACGCGGCAGCAGACGTGCGTATCGCGGCGCCGACGGTCGGGGAGTTCCTTACCGCCAACGGCACTCCGCTCGAGCAGTCGGACACGGTGGTTCCCGCCGCCGGCGCTCCACTGACCGAGGGCCTGGAGGTCACGGTGACGCGCAACCGCACCGAGAACAAGGTCGAGACCTTGCCGCTCGATCCGCCGGATCAGCGCATCGAGGATCCGACGATGAACCAGAGTCGCACGATCGTCGAGAACCCGGGCGTGCCCGGCGTGCGTGACGTGACGTTCGCCGTGAATCTCGTCAACGGTGTCGAAGCCGGACGTACCCAGGTCTCGGAGACGATCACCACACCGGCGCAGCCGAAGGTCGTGCGTGTCGGAACGAAGCCGGGCACCGAGGTGCCGCCCGTGGAGAACGGTTCGACGTGGGATGCGCTCGCACAGTGCGAGGCCACCGGTAACTGGGCCATCAACACCGGCAACGGTTTCTACGGCGGCGTGCAGTTCGATCAGAACACCTGGGAACGACAGGGCGGGTTGAAGTATGCGCCCCGCGCCGACCTCGCCACCCGTGAAGAACAGATCGCGATTGCGACACAGACCCAGCGCACTCAGGGCTGGGGCGCATGGCCGTCGTGCTCGGGTCGCCTCGGACTGGGATAAGTTCTACTGGTGTCAGACGCCGAACAATCGAACGAACCCATCGCTACTCCGCGCGGGCAGGCAGCCCTGCTCGGTCCGGTCGAGGTGCGCGCTCTTGCCGAGGAATTCGGTGTCCGGCCCACGAAACAGTTGGGGCAGAACTTCGTTCACGACGCCAATACCGTGAGGCGCATCGTCACCACGGCAGGCGTGACACGTGACGACGTCGTTCTCGAGGTAGGGCCTGGTCTCGGTTCGCTGACGATGGCGCTGATGGACGTCGTCGATCGTGTGATCGCGGTCGAGATCGATCCCAACCTCGCGGCTCGCCTCCCGAAGACGGTGGCCGAGCGAGCGCCGGAGCTTGCCGATCGACTGACCGTCGTCGAAGCGGACGCGATGCGTGTGCTGCCTTCACAGATTCCCGGCGAGCCGACCGCGCTGGTTGCGAACCTGCCGTACAACGTCGCGGTGCCGGTGCTGTTGCACCTGTTCGCGTCGCTTCCGAGTCTGCGGACCGCACTCGTGATGGTGCAAGCCGAGGTTGCCGATCGCCTGGCGGCTGATCCGGGAAGCAAGATCTACGGCGTTCCCAGCGTCAAGGCCAACTTCTTCGGCGAGGTTCGCCGCGCCGGTGCCGTCGGACGCAACGTGTTCTGGCCGGTGCCGAAGGTCGAATCAGGACTGGTTCGTATCGATCGGTACGCGGAGCCGCCGTGGCCGATGGACGAGAAGCACCGCAAGCAGGTTTTTGCGGCGATCGACGCCGCGTTCGCACAGCGCCGCAAGACTTTGCGTGCCGCTCTCAGCGGTTGGGCAGGTTCGCCTGCCGAGGCCGAACGACGGCTCCTCGCTGCCGGTATCGAGCCTCAGACGCGTGGCGAGATGCTCGACGCAGCAGCCTTCGTTCGGCTGGCTGGAGGCGAATAGCCCCGTGCGCGGTTAAGGAGTGCAGGGACTCCCTAACCGCGCACAGGGGGCTTGCCCCTTATTTGAACCGCCGCAACCTCAGGCTGTTGCTCACCACGAACACACTGCTGAATGCCATTGCGGCACCGGCGAGCATCGGGTTGAGCAGGCCGGCCGCAGCCAGCGGGATCGCAGCCGTGTTGTAGGCGAATGCCCAGAACAGGTTGCCCTTGATGGTCTTGAGCGTCTTGCGGGACAGTCGAATTGCATCGGCTGCCGACCGCAGGTCACCTCGCACCAGAGTGATGTCGCTGGCCTCGATCGCAACGTCGGTACCCGTGCCCATCGCCAGGCCGAGATCGGCCTGAGCCAGGGCTGCCGCGTCGTTCACGCCGTCGCCGACCATGGCCACGACGCGTCCTTCCGCTTGCAGTTTCTTGACGGCGTCGACCTTGTCCGCAGGCATGACCTCGGCGAAGACGGTGCTGATCCCGACCTGATCCGCGACAGTGCGAGCAACGGTGGCGTTGTCACCGGTCAGCAGAACCGGTTCGAGGCCGAGTGCTTTCAACTGCGCGATTGCTTCGGCGCTCGTGTCCTTGACCGCGTCGGCGATCACGAGGATGCCGTGCGCCTTGCCGTCCCAGCCCACCGCGATTGCGGTGCGCCCGGCCTTCTCTGCTGCAGCCTTCGCCTCGCGGAGATTTTCCGGCAACGGCATCGACCAGTCGGCGAGCAGCGCGTCTCGGCCCGCGACGACGGCGTGACCGTCGACCATTCCCTGCACGCCGCGCCCGGCGACGTTCACGAAATCCTCGACCGCAGGCAATTCGCCCACGGCTTCGGTCGCACCCTTCGCGATCGCTGCGGCGATGGGGTGCTCGGAGCGATGTTCGAGTGCGCCCGCCAGCTGAAGGACCTCGTCGACGGTTGTTCCTTCGCCCACCACGGTGTCCAGCAATGTCATCTGACCGGTGGTGACGGTTCCCGTCTTGTCGAGCACGACGGTGTCGACTGCGCGCGTCGATTCGAGCACCTCGGGTCCCTTGATGAGGATTCCCATCTGGGCTCCGCGACCCGTGCCCACCAACAGGGCTGTGGGCGTTGCCAATCCGAGGGCACAGGGGCACGCGATGATCAGCACGGCGACAGCAGCGGTGAAGGCCATCTCGATAGGGTTACCGGTGCCGAGCCAGTAGCCCAGTGTCGCAACGGCAATCGCGATGACGACCGGTACGAAGATACCGGCGATCCGATCGGCGAGGCGCTGAACTTCGGCCTTGCCGTTCTGGGCGTCTTCGACCAGTGCCGCCATCTGGGCGAGTTGGGTGTCGCTCCCGACCCGGGTTGCCTCGACGGTCAAGGTTCCACCGACGTTGACGGTGGCGCCGACGACAGTGTCCCCGACACCGACTTCCTCAGGCACGGATTCACCCGTCAACATGCTCATGTCGACGGCTGAGCGGCCCTCGGTGATGATGCCGTCGGTGGCGATCTTCTCGCCGGGCCGGACGATGAAGGAGTCGCCCGCTGCCAGTTCTTCGGCGGGGATTCGTACTTCGACGCCGTTGCGCAATACCGCGACGTCTTTCGCACCGAGCTCCATGAGTGCGCGTAGTGCGGCGCCGGACGTGCGCTTGGACTTGTGCTCGAAGTAGCGTCCGGCCAGCACGAACGTGATGACGCCCGCGGCAACTTCGAGGTAGATGTTGGCGCTGCCGTCCATCCGGTCGACCGTCAGCCGGAAGGCGTGCTTCATACCGGCTTCGCCCGCAGTGCCGAAGAACAGTGCGTAGAGCGACCAGACGAAGGCCGAGATGGTGCCCAGCGAGATGAGCGTGTCCATCGTGGCCGCGCCGTGACGCAGGTTCACCCAGGCAGCCCGGTGGAAGGGGAGGGCCGCCCACACGATGACCGGTGCGGCCAGTGTGAGGGAGAGCCACTGCCAGTTGTCGAACTGCAGCGCAGGAATCATTGCCATAGCGATGACCGGCACGGAGAGAAGAGTCGAGATGATCAGGCGGGTACGAAGCTCGCGCAGATCACGATCCTGCGGGGTTTCCGCATCCGGGTCGACGGTGTCCGGCGCGCTGGGCGGCTTGGGGAGCGCGGCGGAATAACCGGCGTTCTCGACGGCAGTGACCAGATCTTCGACGGGCACCCCGTCCGGGAAGGTGACCTTGGCCTTTTCCGTCGCGTAGTTGACGGTGGCTGTGACGCCGTCGATCTTGTTGAGCTTCTTCTCGATTCGTGACGCGCAGGATGCGCAGGTCATCCCGGTGATCGCGAGTTCGACGCTGCTCGAGTTGGCAGCATTGTCGACCGCAGTCGGTGACGTCATCAGTGCCCTCCCTCGTGATTGTCTGGAACTGAAGCCGTGGAAGTGCCTGCATCAACAGTGAATTCGGCGGTCCGAACCACGCCTTCGTGCTGGAAGTCGAGGAACAGCCGGTATGTGCCTTCGCTCGGTGCCTGTGCGTGGAAGGAAATGTCCGGACCAGGAGCTGTGACGCCGTCGCCTGGCTCGCCTTCGGGGTGCACGTGCAGGTAGGCGAGGTCGCCGGTGCGCAGGGCAACGAGGTGACCGAAGGCGCCGAGGTACGGATCGAGATCGGTGACCGGGGCTCCGTCGCGAGCAACGCTCAGCGTGATCGGGCCGCCGGCAGTGGTCAGATCACCGTCGAGAGTCACGGTGTATCCGTCGACGGTTGTGGTCGCGCTCTTCGCAGGTAGCGGCGCAGGAGTGAATTCGCCTGCCACGTCGAAGTTTCGGCCGAGTGTCAGTTGGGTGCCGTCGGTGGGATCGAAGTCCGCGAAGACTCGGTAGGTGCCGGCGGCGGGCCAGGCCCAGTCGATCGACCAGGTGCCGTCTGCAGCGAGGGACGGATGTACGTGGCGGAATTCGCTGGTGTCGTTTCGGACGACAATGAGGTGGAGTTTCTTCTCGTGCAGGAGGTCGAAATCGACGACGGGCGTGTTGGTGTCGTCGAGAATCCGGAAGGTCAAGGTTCCCGGCTCCCCAGCTCGACCGGGTGCGGTCACATCGGTGAGTGTGTATCCGCCGGAGGAGACTTCGAGTCCTGCAGGTGTTGCCGAATCCATGCCTGGCATCGATTCGGTGGTTGATTCGTGGGTGCTGTGCTGGGTGGTGGACATGTCTATCGGGCTTCCGATTGCGGCCCCCACGCCGAGGGCGGCGCCGAAGACGGCGACCAGCCCTACGGCGTAGGCGGCAAGTGTTGTCGAGGTGCGCACGGCTGACTCAGCTTGGTACGACTGCGTAGCCGGCTTCGTCGACTGCTGCGACGACGTCGGCTGCGGAGACGGGAGCATCGCTGGTGACGACGACGCGTCCGCTCGCCAGTTCGACATCCACCGCGGTTACTCCCGCGATGTTGCCGATCTCTTCCTTGACGGATCCGACGCAGTGTCCGCAGGTCATTCCGGAAACGGTGTATTCGGCGGTGGTCATCGCAGATCCCTTCGGTTGTGGAAAGCTTATTTTACGGATACCCGGTGTAGGTATCGCTCTGCAATCGAAGGTACCCCCAGGGGGTATGCCTGTCAACGGGCTGGGCAGTGATGAAGGCCTCAGGGAAGACAACACGGCGGATGTGTGGTCTACTTGTGGTGGTCGTAAGTGTTTGTGTTTGTGTTTCCACGCTCGCAAATGGTTAGGTTGCGAGCGTTTGGACATCCTCCACGGATTTGTCTCAGAACGGTCGTAGTAAGTGACCCGGGCGGTCGAAGCGACTGCCTGTTGACACTGTGTTAGAGGAGATTTACATGGCAGAGGGCATCGTGAAGTGGTTCAACTCCGAGAAGGGGTTCGGCTTCATCGCTCCCGAAGACGGCAGTGCTGACGTCTTCGTTCACTACTCCGAGATCCAGAGTGGCGGCTTCCGCACTCTCGAGGAGAACCAGCGCGTGGCGTTCGAGATCGGTCAGGGCAACAAGGGCCCGCAGGCCACCGGCGTTACCATCGTCTAAGACGTCCATGTGAGTCGGGCAACCGACGCATGACGTACTGACAAGACCCCAACTCTTCGGAGTTGGGGTCTTGTTGTATTTGGGTGAAAAACGCTGTCATGCATCGAGATACCGCTGAGTGGCGACTGCCGTTTCCGCCGCGATCGTGCGGCATTCCTCGCGGAGTTCAGGTGGATTCACAACGGTGAAATCGACGTCGAAAGCTCTGAGCCAGTGTGCGATCGATCGCAGAGAAGTGCCCGAAAGCACTATGACGCAACGCCCTTCGTCGGTGGACTCCACCGATCCCCACTGTTCGTTGACCATGGGTGCTATCTGCTCGATGGGTGCATGCAGTAGAACTGTTGCGCGCGTGGAGGAATAGGCCCGAGCGACACCGCGGGACACGAAGTCTGCTGCACCACCGGCGGGTAGTTCCCGCGGCACGAATCGTGGGCCGGTGGGGATCTTGGGTTCCATCCGGTCGACGCGGAACGACCGCCAGTCTTCGCGAGACAGATCCCAAGCCACCAGATACCACCGAACACCCGACCGCACGAGCCTGTACGGTTCCACCTCGCGTCGGCTCTGGGTGCCGTCGTGAGTGCTGTAGTCGAATCGCAGGCGTTCGTGGTTGTGGCATACGGATGCGATGGCGGACAGTACCGACGCATCGACTGCGCTCGCGGCGGGCTCGCGTGGCACGACATCGATCGACAGCGATTCCAGACGGTGTCGCAGCCTCGACGGCATGATCTGCCGCAGCTTCGCCAGCGCGCGCATCGAAGCCTCGCCGATGCCGACCACAGAGCCGGTCGCTCCGGATTGCAGTGAAAGTGCCACCGCGAGCACTTCTTCGTCATCGAGCTGTAGCGGGGGCATCTCCGCGCCGGCACCCAGGCGATATCCGCCACCGACTCCGACTGTCGCGTCGACCGGATAGCCGAGATCGCGGAGGCGGTCCACGTCACGTCGAACTGTGCGCGGGGTGATCGCGAGCTTGTCTGCGAGTTCGGCACCGGACCAGTCTCGACGTGTCTGGAGCAGTGACAGCAACCGCAGTAGGCGAGCCGATGTCTCCTTCATGGGAAGAAGTCTGCCAAACATTTAGGACCCAATGCGTCCTCAATTGAATCTAGGTTGGTCCGCATCCGATCAGTCGAGAAGAAATTGGGGCACATCATGAGTCGCATCAACGACGGCAGACCGATGATCGAGACGAAGGCGCTCACCAAGCACTTCGCCCAGGGCAAGAAGCTCGTGGAAGCAGTCAAGGGAGTCACGCTCGATGTAGCGGAGGGTGAATTGGTTGCCTTGCTGGGGCCGAACGGCGCCGGGAAATCGACGACGTTGCGCATGCTGACCACCTTGCTCGAGCCCACGTCCGGCAGCGCGCGAATCGCAGGATTTGACATCGCTGCGGCACGAAACGAGGTGCGCTCCAGCCTCGGATACGTCGGACAGGGGAACGGAGCCGGCCACAACCAGCGAGTTCGCGACGAGTTGGTGACGCAGGGGTTGTGCTACGGAATGCCCAAGGGCGACTCGCAGGTCCGGGCCGACGAATTGCTGCGTGATCTCGAACTCACCGAGTTGGGTACTCGAAAGGTCAGTACGCTGTCCGGCGGGCAGCGACGGCGGCTCGATATCGCCCTCGGCCTGGTCCATCGCCCACCGCTCCTGTTCCTCGACGAGCCGACCACGGGCATGGACCCGCAGAGTCGGGCCAACCTCTGGGACCACATCCTCCGGCTGCGGCGAGAGATGGGCACCACGATCGTGCTGACCACGCACTACCTCGAAGAAGCGGATTCGATGGCAGAGCGGGTCATCGTCATCGACGAGGGCACTGTTATCGCGGACAGCACCGCCGCTGCACTCAAAGCGGATCTTGCCGGAGATCATTTGTTGCTCACGTTCGACAACGCCGAAGCGGCTGCAATCGCGGCGTCGGTGGCCGAGCGACTTGTCACTGTGCGTGGGGTCACCGTCGAGGCAAGTTCGGTGAGTATCCGTGCCGGCGAGGGTGATTCGACGCTACCGGTGTTGCTGCGTGAAGCCGATGCCCGCGGTGCCCTCGCACTCACTGCCGACATCACCAGGCCGACTCTCGACGACGTCTTCCTCACCCTCACCGGCCGCAGTCTGCGCGAGAGCGCCGCTGCGGTCGCTTCCTGAAACACGACAAAGAACTTCGACGAACAGGAATCCGCCATGACAATCACACTCGATACCCCACGTACCGTGCACGGCAACATCGTTCGAGACAGCGTAATCGTGATGGGCCGTGAGCTGCGACCGATGTTGCGTGACCCGGTCAGCGTCATCTTCAGCCTCATCCAGCCGCTGATCCTGTTGGCGTTGTTCGGGCCTCTGCTCAAAGGGGTTCCGGGTACCGGTGACGGCGTATGGAATTGGTTCATCCCCGGTGTATTGGTGATGATCGCGATCTTCGGAACGACGATGACCGGGTCCAACCTCCTGATGGAGATGCAGCAGGGATCGCACGAGCGAATGTTGGTGACTCCGCTCCGACGCTCGTCCTTGTTGATCGGGCGAGCGTGCAAGGAGATGGTTCCGCTTGCCGCGCAGGCGATTCTGATCATTCTGGTCGCACTTCCGCTCGGATTGGACGTCAATGCAGCGGGAGCCGCGCTCGGGATAGTCCTGCTGGGAGTGTTCGGCGTCGGACTCGGTGCGCTCTCGTACGCTCTCGCTCTGGCTGTGCGGGAGCAGGATTGGATGTTCTGGGTCGTTCAGCAGACGCTGATGTTCCCGCTCCTGATCCTGTCGGGAACCATGCTTCCACTCGAGGACGCACCAGGTTGGATGAAGGTCCTCGTGAACATCAATCCGCTCGGCTACGTCGTAGACGCCGAGCGGGCACTCTTTGCCGGAGACTTCGCGTCGAGCAGCGTTCTGGCAGGAATCGTCGCCGCCTTGGGCGTGGCGGTGGTCGGTCTGGGCGTAGGTGTGCGCGCGGTGAAATAGCGTGGGTGTGCTGGCTGTCGGACGGGCTGCTGCGGTCGCAGGTTTTCGCCCAGGTGTTCGCAGCGCCTATTGTTGTTCCTTGTGCTCTCCGTCGTTCCACGCCCCGTAGTCGTCCGGGCCCCGTCCAAGGTGAATCTCCACCTTGCCGTCGGGGACCTGCGAGACGACGGCTATCACGAGCTGACGACGGTTTTTCAGGCATTGTCGCTGGCAGACACCCTCACGGTGGCGCCTGCGGACACCTTGACCGTGCGGGTGATCGGCGACGACGCCGCGGCCGTGCCGACCGATCGCACCAACCTCGTGTGGCGTGCCGCCGAGATGCTCGCCGTCGAGGGTGGCGTGGCCCCGAACGTCGAGATAGTCATCGAGAAAGGCATCCCCGTCGCAGGTGGAATGGCCGGCGGGAGTGCCGACGCAGCCGCCGCTTTGGTTGCGCTCAACGCTTTGTGGAAGCTCGACTTCTCGCGGCCTGATCTCGACGCTTTTGCGGCACGCCTCGGGAGTGACGTTCCGTTCTCGCTGCACGGTGGCACTGCCCTCGGAACCGGCCGCGGCGAACAACTTGTCCCCGTGTTGACCCGCCACACTTTTCACTGGGTGTTGGCGCTGGCGAAGGGTGGCTTGAGCACACCGGTCGTGTTCCGCGAGCTGGACAAGCTGCGGGCAGAGGGCTCCCCGAAACGGGTGGGGAGCGCCGATGCGTTGATCCAGGCACTGACCACGGGTGACGCTCATCTGCTTGCGTCGCTGCTCGGCAACGATCTGCAGGCTGCGGCACTCTCACTCAACCCGGATCTACGACGGACGCTTCGAGCGGGCGTCGAAGCCGGAGCTTTGGCCGGCATCGTCTCCGGCTCCGGACCGACATGCGCCTTTCTCTGCGCCGACGCACAGTCCGCGGTGGAAGTGAGCGCAGAACTTGCGGGAGCGGGGGTGTGCCGCACCGTTCGCGTGGCGAGCGGACCCGTTCCCGGAGCACGAATACTCGACAATGCGGCAAAGGGACAGCACTGATGGCGAATCTGATCAATCTGGAAAACGTGTCGAAGTCTTTCGGCGTCAAGCCGTTGCTCGACGGGGTCTCCCTGGGCGTCGAGGAGGGCGAGCGCATCGGCGTCGTCGGCCTCAACGGTGGCGGTAAGACGACCATGCTCGAAGTCCTCGCGGGTGTGGAGCAGCCGGATTCGGGACGCGTCAGCCGCGTCGGCGGATTGCGTATGGCCGTCGTGACGCAGCGCGGTGTACTGCCTCCCGGCTCCACTGTCGGTGAAGTGGTCCTGGGGCCGCTCGGAGTGGCGCAACACGAATGGGCCGGCGACGCGCGCATCCGTTCGGTGCTCTCGGGTATCGGCATCGACAACCTGGGCGCCGGCGGCGAGCGGTCCGCATTGGATGCCAAGGTCGACGGCCTGTCCGGCGGTGAGCGTCGCCGCGTGGCTCTCGCTGCGGCCCTGGTTCAGGACCTCGACCTGCTGGTGCTCGACGAGCCCACCAACCACCTCGACGTCGAAGGTGTTCAGTGGTTGGCCGAGCACCTCGTCTCGCGTCGCAGCGCGCTTGTCGTCGTGACCCACGATCGCTGGTTCCTCGACACCGTCGCCACCCGCACCTGGGAGGTTGTCGGCGGCGGCGTCGAAAGCTACGAGGGTGGCTACAACGACTGGGTGTTCGCTCGCGCCGAGCGTTCGCGTCAGGCTGACGCTTCCGAAGAGCGTCGACGCAACCTTGCACGCAAGGAACTCGCATGGCTGCGCCGCGGTGCGCCGGCCCGTACGTCCAAGCCGAAGTACCGCATCGAAGCCGCAGAGGCTCTGATCGCCGACGTTCCGGCACCTCGTGACGCGGTCGCTCTTGCGTCGTTCGCGCAGCGACGGCTCGGCAAGGTTGTCATCGAACTCGAAGACGCGCGTCTGGAGACTCCGGACGGCCGTGTACTCGTCGAGGATCTGACCTGGCGTCTCGCTCCAGGTGAGCGTGTAGGCCTGGTCGGTGTCAACGGCTCGGGCAAGACGACTCTGCTGCGGACTCTGGCCGGCGAACTCGAGCCTGCCGCCGGAAAGCGCATTCAGGGGCAGACCGTCCACATCGGTTGGCTCAAGCAGGAACTCGACGATCTACCTACCGACATGCGCGTACTCGACGCGGTCAAGGATGTAGCCGAGCGAATCACCCTGGGAGACAAGGAAGTATCGGCGGGTCAGCTGGCTGAGCGGTTGGGCTTCACACCGGCGCGTCAGCGCACCCCAGTCGGTGATCTCTCCGGTGGTGAGCGCCGACGTCTGCAGTTGACACGTGTCCTCATGGCCGAGCCCAACGTCCTGCTTCTCGACGAGCCGACCAACGATCTCGACATCGACACGCTTCAGCAACTCGAAGATCTGCTCGACGGCTGGGCGGGCACCATGGTGGTCATCTCGCACGACCGGTACTTGATCGAGCGCATCTGTGACACCACCTGGGCGCTCTTCGGTGACCGCAAGCTCACCAACCTGCCCGGCGGTATCGAGGACTACCTGCGTCGGCGCGCAGCAATGGGGGATGGCGACAACCCGTCGGTGGCTTCGACGGCGAGTGGTGCGTCGAAGAGCAAGCAGGTCCGCGACGGCGCCGCGGATCGCGCTGCACGCAAGGAACTTTCGAAGCTCGAGCGGTCCATTGCGAAGTTCGACGACCGAGAGAAGAAGCTGCACGCTTCCCTCGCCGACGCGGCCACCGACCCGGACAAGCTGCAGAAGCTCGGCGCCGAACTCAAGCAGGTCATCGCCGACAAGGAAGCCGCCGAAGAGCAGTGGATGGAGCTCTTCGCCGAGCTGGACGGCTAGGGGAACTTCGCTGCGAACCTCTTGAAGATTCGCTCGGGATCCAGGGTTTCCGGAGCATGCCTGCGCAGCAGTGCGTCCAGAACGAGCCCGTCCAGTGCTGCGACCAACTCCGTTGCATCGGACGAGGTCATGCCGCGTTCGATCAAGATGTCGACAAACCGATCCCGACCACGCACCAGTTCCACTGCGAGGTCGGGATCGTGGAATGCCGCGATGATCAGTTCGTAGCGAGCACGAGTGCGACCGGACTCCGGCCCCAGCCACCGGGCCACCTGTTGCTTCGGCGTCTCGCCCGGGCGAGGAAGATCACCGTCCAGAAGGTGTCGCACCACCTCGACTATCAGTCCACGCTGGTTTGCGAAGTAGTGCCGTGCGCTGCCGTGTGGCACGCCCGCCTCGTCTTCGACGCCTCTCATCGACCAGGCTCGAAACCCAACCCGGCCCGTCTTTTTCGACATCCTGCTCGGGCTGTGCGTTGTTGCGATTGTGTGTTTCGCGGGATACATCCTCTATCGCGTCGTCTTTGACGGCTAGCTGAATGGTGATGTACTTCAACAGGTCTCGAGTCTTCAGGTTCCCGAAGTTGTCCGGTTTGTCTCTGGTTATCGAAAGTATGTTCGATTAAACTTTGAGCATGGACAGTCGGGAAGCGTGGCAGCTGGATGGTGAGGGCCTCAAGGGTGAGGTTCTGGATCTGGTGCGCGCCCGACACGAGTTGCAGTCGCGGATGGTGTTGCTGATCGTGG
>NZ_JARVSY010000042.1:0-38225 GCF_030208925.1 Rhodococcus sp. MEB032 | reverse complement strand
GATCGCGATCCTGCGCCAGGGATTCCGTGACGCCGGAATCCACGACATGCTCGCCTTGCACGTCACCGCGCTCGAAGCCGGAGCGTTGTGGACCGACCTCGACACTTACGCGACCGGACTCACCGAAGACCCGAACGCCTCAACGCTGAGCATTCACAACGCCGTCGAACAAGGTCGCACCACCGCAGCCTCACGCGAGGACATCGCCACCCGCTACGCCGTTACCGTCGAAGGGGACACCGCAACCGCACACGCAGCGCTGCACGCGCAGGGACCGGACTTCGTTCGCCACGCCGTCACCGAACTCGCGACACTCATCCGCACACGCGGTAACCCGGACGCCGAGCTGGCCGCCCGTGTCGGACTGTGCGCCACCATCAGCCCCACCGCACGCGATGCCCTGATGTTCACCGCCAACGGAAACGAGCACGCCGCCGCCCATGCGTTCGCGACCATCGCCCGCCAGGTACGCGGCAACGCCCGCATCCAGATTCTCACCGTCGCGGCGTACTGCTCATACATCAGCGGCGACGGACCCAGTACCGGCATCGCACTCGAGGCCGCCCAAGCCGCAGTGATCGACGGCAACGGCGAACACGACACCCCACTGCGCAACCTGCTCGACTTCGCACTCGAGCACGCAGTCTCGCCCGCAGCAGTCACCACGCAACTGCACGCGATCGCCGCCGACGCAGCGCGATCCTTCGGCGTCGACGTCGACAATCTCGACAGCTGAAAATCGGCAGCGGCCCCGACTTCGCGAAGAAGTCGGGGCCGCTCCCGTATGCGGTGGCAGTTGTTCGGGCATCGAGCCCTAACAACCGCTGCGCCAGCTCCCCAGAGCGCCACCAGTGCAATGCGGCGCACCGAAGATCAATCGAACAAGTGATCCGTGGTTCCCGGCGCGGGAAACGCGAAATCGATCTGAGCACGCGCAACGGGTTCGCCAGTCAGTCCTTCGACAACAGCGGCAAGATCCGCATCGGTGATCACGTTCAGATGCTTCGTCGATTGGTACATCGCGGCCTCGACTGCGGAGCGTTCCACAGGGATGTTCTTGTCATTCACGGCTGGGCCTTTCGTTGTGTGCGTGGAGCTAGTGGAGAAGTCACGAGTTCAGCACCCACTGCACTTCGATGATCAGGTTGGCGAATCCGTGGGCAGCGATCGCCGGCCACAGTGAACGGGTGTACAGGGCGAGGGCAGTGAACAGTGCGCCGCCGATGAACGCCGACACCACATTGCCGAAACCGAACTTCAGGTGAGCGAAAGCGAAGAGCACGAGCATGACCGAGGCAACCGACAGAATCAGAACACGATTCGACGGTTTCCAACGCTGGACGGCGAGAACGCCGGACCGGTGCAGAATCTCCTCCGGTAGTGCTGCGTGGAGGAAAGCCCCGGTCACTGCGGTGAAGATTCCACCCCGGATCAGAAATTCCTTCCGAGCCTCGTTCGCGGCGATGGTGTCCGGATCGGTGACCGGAAACCACGTATCCAGATTCACGCCATATGCGAAGAGGAGATAGTTTCCGATCGCGACGAGAACCGGAATCAGGAGAACCCACAACCCGATCCTTCTCCACGCAGACATCTGCGAGTTCGGTCGCGGCATGACAAAGCCCAACCACCGGATCGACCGCACCCAAGTGACGCGCAGCGAGCGGGCCACCGATCGGATGCGCGGCCAACGGCCGCCGGCTTTTGCTTTTGCGATCGGCGGGACAAGAGCAAATACCAACCAAAACAGCCACGAGACAAACGCGTCTTTGAGGTTCTCGCGAGTGGGGTCGTCCACGGCATACGCAGCGTTGTGAATCGCGTAACCCAGCAGCACCGTCGACAAGAACCGAATCTGCGTACGCGCCGGAATCAACCGGTACCACGCGTCCCTCATCAGTTCGTAGCGCGAGCGAACAACAGTGAGCGGCGTCGTCCCCGAGCGAACAGCCGGTGTGGTCACCGTGCGCCGTCCTAAGCGCTCTTCTGCTCACCGGATTCAGTGGCCGGCGAGGCGGCCGGCGAAGTTTCGATCTTCTTCGCCACCGGCTTCTTCGTCGCCGTCCGCTTGGCTGCTGACTTCCGCGCAGCCGGCACACGCCACTGTTTGATCGACGCTTCGGTGAATCCGACACGGAGCGCTTCACTGATCGCGGCATCGAGGTTGCCGACGTTGGCGGCATCCTTGCGGGCGAACTCCTCACGCGTGTCGAGCAGCTCCTTGTGTGCAGTCGCCACCACACGGATGATCTTCATCTTCTCTTCGGCTTCCGCCTTGATAGCTGCGTCGAGTGCGTCGAAATCTGGTGTGTTCGGTGTCGTGTTCATGCGCTACATCGTAGGAGAAATCTCGCCCGTCCGTGCACCACTGAACGTGCGCTAAGCGCAACTCGCGGAGACTCGTCCCGTTGTCCCGGGTGGGTGTCCGGGGCGGCGTTGTGTGCACACCAGACGCGGAGCGGAGGAATCTGGTGTGTGCCCAATGCCGAGAACCCCGGTGCCCGCCTGTGGGCAACATCAACCACCCGAACTGCGTATCGACGCGCTCCGCGCGGCGCATCTTCTTTTCTCCGAGATTCGCCCACAGATCGGGACTGCTCTGATCCTCATATGGATGCCCGAGATTTCCCTCTCCGCTCCGCTGCGTCTCAGGCACCCACAATCGGGACCAGCCCCCAAATGGGGACGAACTCGAGACCGGAGGAACTCGCGGGCTCGTCCTGGCGCTTTTGAGATTTCGGGGACGAGACTCCGAACGGAAGTGACCCCGAAATCTGGGCCCCGGCAGAGCAAGATAGTAACTTAGGTGCCCTAAGTTGGGTCAGGTCTTGCCGCTGCGCTCTGGACCTGAGACACTAGCGTGTAGCCCCACGTGGTGGGGGCGCTGCGCTGGGCCGAAGGGAGGCACGACGGACATGAGTGAAGACGAGGTCAGTCGACCCCGCCGGTTCCGTCGTGAACGCCGGGAGAACGTGCCGGGCGGTCGAGCTGGCCGGCACGTGGTGAAGGTGACTCCCGAGGAGGAGTCCGAGTTGCTGCGCCGTGCGCAGGAAGCACGCATCACAGTGGCTCGTCTGATGGTCGAGTCCGCCCTCTCCGACTCCGGTGAGACTGCTACTGATCGGCGCGATCTTGCCGCCGAGTTGTTCTCCGCGTTCCGGTTGCTGTCCGCGATTTCGATCAACATCAACCAGATGGCCAAAGCCACCAACGCGACCGGAGAAATCCCCGCCGAACTGCACGGCGCATTGGCGAGCGTGCGGCGTTTGGCCGACCGGATTCACGGCACCCTCGACGAGATGTCCGCGCCGTGATCGTCAAGATTTCCCGCGGTGCCAAAGTCACCGGACTGATGTCGTACCTCGCTGGTCCGGGCACGAGCAACGAGCACACCGACCCGCATCTTGTTGCCGGTGACTACGCGATCATGGCGTGGCACGACGACAACGAACTCAGCGGTGTCGACGCTCTCGCGATCGGCAAGCAGATCGACCAGCCCCGCAAAGTGTTCGGCACCGAAATCAAGATCCCGAGCTACCTGCGCGACGATGCCGGCCAAGACGTTCGCGACAGTCACGGCAAGAAGGTTCGCGATCCGATCGACCCGTATCGCGACGGAAATGTCTGGCATTGCTCGCTCTCGCTCAGGGCCGACGAAGGCGAGCTGACGGACGAGCAGTGGAACAAGATCGCCACCGAGTTCATGGACGAAATGGGTTTCACCGAAACCTCCGGTCGCAGTCCCGCAAGGTGGGTCGCCGTCCGACACGGAGTGTCCGCCAAAGGCAACGACCACATCCACATCGCCGCATCCGCCGTGCGCGAAGACGGAACCAAGGTCAACCTCTACCGTGACTGGAAACGAGCAAGCGTGGCGGCCGCACGCATCGAACGTGAACACGGCCTCGCTGTCATCGAGTCCCGCCAGAGCAAGACCGGCGAACGCGGATACCACCGCGCCGAAAATGCGCGCGCAGTACGCAACGGGCAGACCGAACTCGACCGCGATCTCCTTGCACGGCGCGTGCGCGCCTGTGCAACATCGTCGAAGTCCGAAGCGGAATTCGTACGCCGACTTCGCGGGCAAGGATTGATCGTCCGGCCCCGCTTCGCCTCCGGACGTGATGACGTCGTAGTCGGCTACAAGGTCGCCGTCAGACCCGACCGCGATGCCACCGGAACCGATGCCAAGCCCATCTTCTACGGCGGCGGACACCTCGGTAAGGACCTCACACTCCCCCGCCTCCGCAAGGAATGGGAAGACACCCCCACCAGCTCCGGTGAAGCCGTCGCAGAATGGCGCGCAGCACGACGCGAGAAGCCCGCAGTGCGTAAAGGACGCGAGAGCGTCATCGCCGATCCCGAACTGTTGGCACGCGCCGCGCATGACATCGAACAGTGGAACAATTACCTCACCAGCATTCCGGTCACCGACCGAGCGCAGTGGGCACGCGCCGCCGGACGAACCTCCGGTGTCTTCGCCGCGTGGTCCTCCCAAGTCGAAGCCACACCCGGCCCGCTCGCGAGAGCGTCCGTCCAACTCGCACGGTCCGCGCAGATCCCCGCACACCAGCACGCCCCGAAGAAGGCCGGCATCGTCTCCGCGGGCGGCGCAGCGATGATCGTCATGCAATGCAAGCCGGGACTGAACGCAGCCGCCGGCTACGCCCTGTTACTGCGGCAACTGATGAAGGCAACCGAAGCGATCGCAGCATCATCACGCGCGGCAGGAGCCGCTGCCTACGCAGCCCAACTCGAGACCGTCAGCCGAGTGCAACTCGAATCGGTACACCGACGACTCAACGCCGCCGCACAACGATCCGCCGAGACTGGTTCCGTCGCGGTCGCCGAACGCGACGAACCCGCCCACGAGGTCAGCACCACGACACCGGAGACGGCACCCGAATCGGTCGAACGGACCTACACCGCCGAAGAGCAAGCAGAGATCGACGCCGCACAGAAGTCCCTGCGCCTGTCGTACCCGAGCAGCCCCACCGAAGCAGTGCGCCCGTCACCGATCCCACCGAAGCTCGAACCCAAACCGCGCACCGCCGCACAACCCGACCGCGGCCGCGACACCGGACGAGACGTGTGACCAGACCTTTCCGGTAACGCGCAGGGTGCGGACCTGTGTCTGGCTGTTGTGCTCAAATGTGCCGTGAAGAACTTCTGGTCGCAGATATGGAACGCCGAGTGGCTCGCAGACACCGGACTTCCGTTGATCGTCTCCCTCGTCGCTCTGTACGTGGCTTACCGATTTCTCAAGGCACAGTTCAAGCACGACGCCGGACTCATCGCGGAACAGTTCGCGCACGACCGCCGGTTGGTTACGGAAGAACGTCGACGCGCCTACGCACAGCGCTACGTCGAGGACGCCCGACTGGCTCTTGTAGAGCTCGCAGAGATTCATGGCTCGTACGGCCGACACGGTACAGACGAAGCCGACTTCCGGGCGATCTTCACCCGTTCCAGAGAAGTGTTCGTGAGACTGTCGGACTCGGCGAGCACACTGACAATTGCGCTCGGACCTTCCGTCCTGACGCGTGCCGCGAAGACTGTTGCTGCCTACCATCTGCTCCGTATCTCAACCTTCGCCGAAGCGCCCGAGCTACAGCGAAACTCAATACCGTTCTCGTTCGTGGGGCTGGAGGCGATTGTTCGTCAGACCCTGCTTGAGCAGTGGCTATCGCACTTGATGACTCTGGCGGCGATCCTCGACACCTGGGATGGCGCCGAGCCTTTGCCACGGTTGATCGGATCACTCTCCGATCTGGAGTTGTTGCCGGAGGGCCCGCGTGCGGCCACACCAGAAGCATTAACCGAATCAGCGGAGAAGACCGCCCAATGGGCTCAAACCCATCGCGGAAAGTTCAATGACGACATCGCGAACCTCTTGCGAATCGCGCCAACCACGCCGCCGAGCGGAACGTGAACCAAGTCCACAGCACCAGTGAAGAAGACCCCGCACGTCATGTGAGGGGTCTTCTTGGTAGAGCTGACTACCGGCCGGCCCAGAGCGAAGCCGCAAGTGAAAACCGGACGACCAGTAAGATGTCGGGGTGTCGAATCCTGCTCCCCCGCGTCCGGGCCATGTGTTCCTGTCTTATGTTCGCGAGGACAGTCAAGTCGCCGACGAACTCAAAGAGTTGTTGGAGGCGGAAGGCTTTTCAGTCTGGATAGACCGGAAGTCGATACTTGGTGGCACACGTTGGAAGGCCGAGATCCGGAAAGCCATCACGCAAAACAGCCTCGCGTTCGTGGCGTGCTACTCCAAGACTGCGGAGAAGAAGAAACGGAACGGCCAGAACGAGGAACTCGACCTGGCAGCCGGTGAACTACGCAAGCGGCGTCCCGAAACTATGTGGTTGTTCAATGTTCGCTTCGACGACTCGGAGATCCCTGAATACAACATCGGGAACGGCGATTTCCTCAGCGACATTCAGTTCCTCGATTTCTTCGGCGAAAGCAAGGCGGCCGACGGCCAGGAACTCGTGAGCCAGATCAAAACGCTGCTCGATGAAGAGCCTCCAGCTGGCTCAGCGCCCACCGCTGCACCCGTAGTGCCGGGATCAACCCCGACCACTGCGCCGGTACCGGGTTCAGCCCCGACCACTTTGGCATCGACAGCCATCCCCACCGCAGCTATTCCCGTCGGATCTCGACTCGAAGAGCTGGAGCGCATCATCAGCACGCCGGGGCAGAAACCCAGCGTCGATCGCGGCGTTCAGGGAATCCTGCGCCCGGTATACAGCGAACTCCAGGACATCGACAAGTTCCCTCCGGCATTCGTCCCCGGAAGCGACTCCGCAAGTCAGGTACGGCAGATGGTCGATCGCGCCGGCACTTACCGCGACGTCGCGGATCCGGCGATCGATCTCTTTATTTGCGCGGGCATGTGGGGAGCAGCGGACTACGTTCCGATCTTTCAACGAACGCTCGATGTCATCGCAGCGACGCGAGTCGACGCGTCGGAGCCTGGCTCACTCATCCAGCCAGCACGCTCCAAATACTTGACGGGGCTAGCACTGTTTCCGACGACGCTCTTGATGTACGCCGCCACGGTTGCAGCCCTCCGAGAGGGCAACTATCGCCTGATTCAGGCGTTGACTTGCGACGCCAAACTCGATGTATCCGAGCAGTTCGGCGGAGTTACTTTCTATCGCCCCATGATCGTCGGCGCCTCCCCCTACTACTCACTCCACAGCGAGGCAATCACACAAGCACTGCTCTCGAATCAGCAGGGAACTCTGACCGAGGAAATGCTCAGAGCGATCGTGGCCGGCCAATTGCGCCGGAGAACCAGTTTTCCCGCTTCTCACTACATCCGAGAGACGCTGCGACCCAACTTCGACAAGGTGGGGGTCTTCTCGACGGAGTACGAGAAGCTGTTCGATCAAGCGGAGGTGCTCTTCTCGCTGATTACCGCCGACGCCGTGGACGGCGGTCAGGTTCATGCCGAGCCGTGGCTGGGCACATTTGCGAAACGAACCTGGTCGCTCGACGAGTCGAACACCGTGTGGGCGCAGTACCTGAACAACTGCCAGGCGGAAGGCGATGCCTGGCCGCCGCTTCAAGCCGGCTTGTTCGGTGGTTCGACGGCGCGCGCATCCGCGGCCGTACAGGCGGTCAAAGCGTTGATCGAACGTCACCTGATGAACAACCCGTTCTGACCAGAGCGCACTTTCATACGCGCGCACGCGGGATGAGGCTTGAACTCAGTTCTTGTTTGCTCCGAAGTAGAAGCCGAGGACGGTGCCGGCGAGGGTGAAAACTGGGGTAATAAGTACGCCGCTCTCTTTCATCTCGTCGACTGTGAGCCAGCCGGCGATGAAGGAAAGCAGCGTCCCCCCAATTAATAAGCCAAGTAAGCAGAGCAATCCGTATGCGATATATCTACGGGTTTGGTCTGTGTGTGTTGGGCGAGCGGGCGCCATAGGAACCAGGCCCGCCGTCGATGGCGGAAGGTCTTCCTCGAAGGAACCGGGTGAAGTGCCTTCAACTGGAGGCTGCGTCATCTTCAGGCTCTTCCTCGGCGAAAAGAACGAAAACATTCAACCTGCCGTATGGCGAAGGAGCTTCGTCTTCTTCGTACCGATCTTCTGACTGGTCTTCTCCAACCTCGCGTGTCCAAAAGTGGCTCAAGTTTGCGGAGGCGGGGCGCTCGTCCTCAACGAATGATGTGGAGTTTAGTGATTCTTCCTCCGGCTTTCCGAAGGGAGGGCTGTGAAAGCTGGGACCATGCTCGGGGAGATGAGAAATTGCTGGATTTCTCTCCCCGGGGCCGAGGAGGCGGTCCATGCCCACCAAATCAGCTAGGTCCTCCGGGCTCAGCGAGGGCAACATCGCCAGATTTGTCACGACCACCGGGAAAATGTGTTCGTACCCTTCTATATTCAGCCCAGCGTGGCTCTCGGGATAGTTCCCGAAAATCCAAAACTTGTTCTGACATTCCGGCGCCCGCTCGGCTTCACCGGGACTCGTGGAACCCGTTTCGTCCTCAGCACGGTCTTCGTTGCTCATCGGCGGTGCCCTTCGTGGTCGGGCCCGCTTCTTCCGTACGAGGCTCTGTACAGGCAAGTGTAGCAGCCAGCAGTGGCCCGCTGCACATGTCGAACACATGTGGTGTGTACTCAATGCGTACATACTGCGTTTTGCGTATGACTTGCGGGTGGGTTGCGGGTGGTCTGCGTATGGTTTGCGTACGTATATTTGTTGCATTGAGGGCGCACTTGCGGCTATTGTTGGGTACGGTTCGCCCAAACGAACGGCGAACCTGTGAGATGTCGGTTCCACAAGTACTTTGCAGGCCCTGCCTAGGCCAATGATTCCGCATATGACCAGTGCGGACCGCGTGAGACCGACGTGAGATCGAAAGATCTCCAACGCTCGGTGACCAGAGAGGTCAGATGAGAAAAAATGAATGAACAGAAGCATGAAGTCCCCACCACCACCTCTGCCGCTGAGCAGGCCAAGCCGATTCGGCTCAGTGTCAACATGAACGCCGAGACCGCTGACGCCCTTCGGGAAATCGCAGAGGCGTACGGCGTCTCAGTCACTGAAGCTGTCCGCCGCGCAGTCTCTGTTGCGCATTTTGTTGAACAGCAGACCCGGGCAGGTAAGACCGTTCAAATCGAGGATCCGAAGACGGGTAAGGTTCGCGAACTCGTGATGATGTAGTCCACTCAATCGAGAGTTGAGCAGTTCAGGGCGCCTGTGGTCAGTGAAGGAAGGCCGCAGGCGTTTGCGTTCGGAGGCCATCGTTTCTTTAAGCGCAGTGACAGTAAGTGGTGACTGCTGTCCAATGTCGCAATGTCGGATCCCCTGTAAAAAGAGCTCGAGGACAGTGGGCGGCGTGTGAATTTCAACGATGTGAGTCACAACATCTCGCGTTATGTGTTCCTGTCGGCCACTAGGTGTAGTGTCTTGAGCGCTGGAGAAACACAAATGCCCCGACCAGGGGCTGTCCGCCAGTCGGGGTGCTTGTTGTTGCATTTTCTGAGGATGCGTTGGCAACGGTACACCTGACAAGTCGGGCCCGCCGAGTCGGGCCCGTGGGTGAGGACAGGTTTTTGTGCCGGCGCTGAAAATCTAAGGAGGCTCCTCGTGAGCCCGACCCGAAGTACGAATACAACTCGACGGACCCAGACTGTCCGCGTGCCGGTCAAGATCCGTCGCGGCGGATCCACCACCACGAAGACCGTTCCCGTCAAGGTCAACACCGTCACCCGAACTACCCGGATCACTCCGTAAAACAGATCTGGGGGATGCCCTGTCGCATCCCCGATCTGCTTGGGATCCAGGAGAGGAGGTGAAATGGCCAAGAACAGCGGACGCAGCTCCAAAGGAAGTGCACGGAGTGCGATTACCGGTAAATACGTGACCAAGGGCTACGCCAAGAGTCATCCGAAGACCACGGTCGTCGAATCCAAGAAGAAGTAGCTCGACAACAGTGGCAAGGTCGGGGAGACATCTATCGCTCCCCGGCCTTCCTCAAGTTCGAAAATGTAGTCCGGGTACCCAGCTCATGACGCTTATGGTCCCGATCCGGACGCCACAGACGTTTTTGTTCAAAGGACTACAGCATTCTTACCCATCGCCGCAGTTTCGGCACTGTCGAGTTCCTGTCTCGGGACGTTCGGCTAGACCGAGAAGTTATGAGGATGCGTTCCGCGTGGGCGCACTTCGAATCGAGGAAATTTTGAGTCTGACGTTTCGTGCCCTTTGCGCCCTACGTTGGTTGTCCGACAATCCACAGTCGGATTCCTTGCCCGACGACGTCTGTCCCACCTCTGATGCTTTCACCGTGTACGAGGAACTGAGCGGGTTGGGTTACATCGATCGCACTGCCACCATGGATGGAAGCTTCGATTTCATACTGACCTCTGCGGGCTCTGTGCCCGCGCGCAATGCGCGTGAGAGCCACCGCGCGGAGATGCTTGCCCGTCGGGTCCTTCAGTGGATTTCGTCCTATAACAGCACTCAAGGGCTCGTGGAAAGCTCACTGGGTGAAGACTTCACCGGTGCGTTGACACCACTGGAGATTCGACATACTGCGGAGGAACTGGAAGAACTCGGGATGCTCACAGGCAGTAAACAGGCGAACGGGGAGTTTTTCTATGTGGAAACCACCTCGGTCGGCCGACGCGCATTGCGAGACCCTTATCTGATCCTCGCTTCTCCTATCGATCGGACCTCGGTGACCAATATTTCGAAGATTTCGTCCGATAACTACGGCACTATGACCGTCGGTAACCAGGTGCTCGGAGGACAGGGGCACACCAACATTGCGACTGTGAACATCACTGCCGGCATGACCCTTGACGAGGCACTCGAGGCACTGCGGGTGCTCAGGGAAGACATGGCGGGAGCAGTCGTCGATGCTGATCAAGAGGATCTCGACGATGTTCTCGACGATATCGACGGGATACTCCGCAAAGGAGCTAAACGAGGCATGGACTGGCTTCGGTCCACGCTCGCGGTGGCTTCAACACAGATCGCCACAGTAGCCGGACAGGAATTCGCTGATCGAGCCCTCGCAATCGGAGGTATCACCGGTTAGAACGTCGACTGGAAGGTCCCGCACACAACGTGCGCGGGACCTTCCAGTCGAGTCCCTACCGGCCGGCGTGTTGCCGGTCGCGGCCTTGGGACTTGTTCGGCTTCCCCTTCCGCGCGACTGGCGGCTTGCCCGGTCCGGTGCGGACAGCATCCCGAGCGGGACGCCCCTGCGCAGTGTCGGCGGACATCCGCGCCGCGATCGCTTCGGCGTCGACGCCGGCAGCGTGCATACTGTTCGCGAACGCGGTGCGCCGGTCCGCGGAGTCGTACTTCTCGACGGCTTCACCGCGCTCATCGCCGCCTTGGACGCGGTTGCCTTCCTCGACTGTCGTCGACGTTTCGGGCTGCGACCGCTGCCAGTCCCCGACAAGTTCTTTCTCTGCTTCGCTCCGTTCTTCCTTCCCCGCCTCAGGTCCGTACGTCTGCTCCCAGACGGCGAACCATTCCGGAGTGTTCTCCCGCGCCCACGTCTTCGCTTCTTCGAGCTCGACCGCCGCGCGTTCGGCTTTACGGTCGGCGCTCTCGGCCGCGGTCATCGCGGCACCAGCTTCGACGCGATCCTGAGCGGCCCGCTTCTGCTCGGTACCCGCGACGTCCTTGTATGCACGGCCGTAGGCGAGGAAGTCCCGTGCTGCCTGATCGTTGTCGACGTCGAAGCCGTATCGCTGGTGGACTTCGGAGCGGATCTTGTGTGCGGCCTGGGCGGCGATCTCCGATTCAGGGCTCCACGCCTTTGCCTGCAAGTAGGCGTCGGTGATCGCCTCCGGCTTGGCGTGATCCCACCACTGCTTGTCCGAGACTCCTCGCAGCTGCGTCTCGGCGGCCGTCCGTTCGACCTTGAGACGTTCGGCGTACTCGCGAGTTGCCTGTTCGCTGCGATGCTGTGCGTCCCGCATTCGTTGTTCGCGGGAGCGTGCCATCTGCTCGGCGAGTCGGCTCATCACCTGCATGGCCACGCGCATCGCCATGCCCATTTCGCGGCCGATCGTGCCTACTTCGTCATCGGACATCTGTTCTCACCTTTCGTCGGACCGGTCCGCCGGGTGCGGGCCGAAAGTGCGGTTTCGCGGGGGTTCACGTCTCGCGCTGATCGGGGAACAGTGCGTCCGGAGCCTTGTCGGTAGGCAGCGGCTTCACGGAACCTTTGTGGCCCCGCTCGGCCGAGCACGCTTTGAAGGGGCCATCGCCCGCGAACAGCTTTTCCATGTGGTGATCGGCGTGATCGCGCCACCACACACTCATGCCGGTCTTCGCATCCAGGCGTAGGTACTCCCACGCCCGCCAGAGAGCTTCGACGCGGTTGACCGCTTCTTCGTGCTTCCACCACTGCGGGCACCACACCCGCGAAGGGGTGTCCGTCACCTGGCGGCGGTAGGTCGGGGCGAGCCAGTCGCGCATGAATTCTTCTGCCGAGCCGAACACCATCTGTGGTTCCGGCTCGGGTTCGGGATCGTCGGGGATCTTGAGCGCCGCCGCGAGCTGCGCGGCGAGGCGTGCTTGTGCGGCTTCTTGGAGTTGGGTGTGCAGTTCGGGAGTGAGCATCTCCTCGAACTTCGCGGCCGCGATCGCATCCGCTTCTTGGCTGATCCGTTTGTCCATCGCCCGTGCCACGAACGCTTCCATCTGCGCACTGAGTGCACCGGCAGGTTCGGCGGGCGCGGCGATGCCAGGATCAACAGCCGGCGCGGGGTCGTCGATCGGTACCTCGTCGTAGGCGCCTTCCGGTGGCGGCTCGAAGTCGTCGGCGAATCCGGGGAAATCGAAATCGGTGCTCATGCGACCAACTCCACTGCGTCGACGGCGCCGACCTTGGTGACGGCCTTCGCCAGGGTCTTCTCCGGTTCGGGATCGTGAACCTTGATCGAGGCCACGACAGCGTCCTTGTTCGGTCCCTCCCACCAGGGCACCGTCTTCACCAGGGTTGGTGAGTTACCGGAGGAACGTACGACCGCGCGGCCGCGGGGTAGCGCTTCGAGTTCGGCTTCGGTGAGGGTGCGTTCCTTGCTGCGATGTTTGGAGACGCTGCGACCGTTGCCGCTGTTGGAGACGGAGCCGGTGATTTCCCAGTGCTCACCGATCGCGGTGGACATGTCCTTGAGGAAGTTGCCGTCGTCGACTGCGACACCGCCGCCGTAGACGCGCACGTTCGAGGCGGACCACAGTTTGCTCATGCCCTTGGCGCCCCACACGTCCTCACCCTGTGACCAGGACTGCAAGATCGCCATGATCAGGATGCCGCGTGAGCCGTAGTGGCTGTAGAGGCCGGGGAGCTTCGTCCAGCGCACCACGTTGGCGACCTCGTCGAGAGCTGCAATCAGCGGTTTGGGTAGACGGCCCTTCGGTGAGCTGGTGGCCAGCTGCTCAGCGGCGTCGATGATCGCGACCGTCAGGGCTGTGACCAGCGGACCGGCCGAACCGTTGCCTTCTCTCGAGAGGCTGTACATCGTCTCGTCGTTCGCCACGAACGCCCGAGGATCGAAATGCGGGCGGTTGTCCCCCGGGCCCATCGGTCGCACCCACGGATGGACCGCGGAGAGCTTGAGCGAGCGAATCATCTTCTTCGCCGTGGTGAAAACACCCGAACGCTGCTTTTCGGTCTGGTTGTACTGCGCAGCCAGGCCACTCGCCTGCATCGCGTACTTCCCGCCGGCCGCCTCCTTCAAGATTGCGACAGGTTCGTCGTTGGTCTCCTGTGTCGCCCAGAGGTACACATCGGTGATCGGACGGTTGTCGACAGCGGCCGCGAGGAGCAGCCCGGCGACCAGGTCTTGCCCTTCCGGATCGAAGAACGGGTCCTTTTTCGCCTCGACTCCGTCGTCACCGGCAGCGAAGTGTTCTGCCAGGTCAGCGGCCTTGACCTCGTCGGTGACCCAGGACAACGGATTCCACCACCACGTCGGCTCCTCACCGGCGACGCCCTGCGGATCGAACACCCACACCTTCCGCGGAACGAGGGTGTTCACATGCACTTTGCCCTTCGCGACGGGCTTGGCCGGGTCGCTGTAGGTTCCCCAGTCCACAGACCGCGCCTTGACCTTGTCTCCTGTTTCCCGGTCGATCAGCCGTACCGACCGCCATGCCCGAGTCGCGTCGACGACGTCACGCTTGTTCGACGTGGTCAACACCGCTCCCAGCGCCGACAGGATCGCCGGAATGACCCGCGAGGACGACTTACCGGTACGCGGTCCCCAGATGTCGCAGTGAAGATCCTGGTAGCTGCCGCGCAGCATCCGCCCGGTCAGCAGGTGCTTACCGATCTGCACCCCGACCGCTTTCGTTCGGTCCTTGAGCTCTTCCTTCATGCCCAAGCTCTTGTACGCGATCGAGCGGCATTCCTTCTCGGTGATGCCCTTGATATCGCGTCCGGTGCCCATGACCTTCGCTTTCGCGTCGATGCGGGTCTTCTCCCCCTGCACCCGCCGCACCAGCACCGCCGTGGCCACCACGAGAGCGATCACTGCTGCCAGGACCAGAGCAACCACCAGGGTCGCCCCGGTCTCCCACACGAGTTCACCTCGAATCAAGCCCTTGACGATCGCGATCGGGTTTCCCGGCGCGGTCTGGTCGGTCCCGAGGTGGATGCCCGCCCACACGCTGCCGCCGACCACCGCCACCAGACCGGCGATGAGAACTGCCGGCAACAGCCCGTCCGAAGCTGATGGATCTTTCACTGCCCTGGTACTCATCAGTTTGCCTCTCCGTTGCACGGCGGACCCCAGAGTCCGATTCCTGCCGAACGCGCATCCTCTTGCGCCCCAGCTATTTCCGCTGTCTTCTCAATAGGTGTGTTGCCGTAGACGTACGCCCGCGCCATGCCCGACCGCGCCGCAAGTACGCCGTAATCGGTGCCGTCCGGCAAGGTCAGGTAACGCAGCGATCGGCCGTATCGGTCGACATCGCCGGTGCGAGGGTCGCCCGTCAACGTCACCGCTGCATCGTCGAGCATCGTGTGCGCCCAGGCGCTTGCTTCCGGTCCCCAACACTGCACCGCAGCATCGGATTTGACCGTCTCCGGAGTGTCGATCCCCAAGATCCGGACCCGCAGATCCTCGCCGGAATCCAAACGGACATCGGCAGTGTCGCCGTCGACGACCCGGACCACCTGACCCGACGTCGACGCCGCGGAATCGGTGACCGGTGCGATCAACTCGCGAACAGTGACCGTTCCCCAGACACCGGCCCCGACGACCGCGAGCGCAACAGCGCAGTTCAGCAGCCGGTGCGCTCCCCCGCTCATGAGATCTCCACGACGGTGGTGACGGTGGCAATGTAGCCGGGGCGTTCGCTGCGCATCATCCCTGGCTGCTGCACGGATGTGGGCGTGATGGTGTGCGAATGTCCCTGCACGACAACGAAAGTGTTGTTCGACTCCAATTCGCCGAGCAGCTCCTGCAAGGTTTCGAGGGCGATGCCCAGTGCCGCCGCCGGCTCACCGGCAGCGGTTCCGGTCGCGTAGAGAAGTTCGTGGCTCATCGCACGGCCACCGCACTCACGCGCCAGACGCCGAGTTTGGTCGCGCTCATGTATGCCGCGAAGGTGTTGCTGCTCAATGGTTTCCCCTCCGGTGTGGTTGCTGTTTGTGTCACCGCGAGAACGCGGGAAACTTTCGCCGGCTGATCGGCCGGGTGTTCGTCGCTGGTCACACTCGCCGATGCTGTGACGATCGCGCCCTCGTCCGCCCAGCTCTGCCACTGTTTGCCGGTGATCGGGGCGAGGGCGATGAAGGAACCGGAGTTCTCCGAGTAGTACCGCTCGTCGAAGAGCGGCGCGGCACGCTGCGCTGCGGCCAGCTGGTTCGCATCCTCGGCGGGGGCGTAGGAGAACAGGGCTTGCGCTGCGCCGACCATGACCGATTCCGGATCGTTCTGGTCGACTCCGGCGAACGCACCCGGCAGTGGCGGCGGGGGCGGGGTCGTCAGTGAGCTGTCGGCGGGGCCTCCCTCGTCGAGGGGATGGTTGTCGTGGCCGTCGCCTCCGGAACCACATCCGGCGAGCAGAAGCGCCCCGGCCAGCAGGGCAGCGGCCGCAGTGTTGCGTGTGCGAGTCATGATCGTGTTCTCCCTTTATCCGAAACGCTTGACGTACATGTCTTCGCCGGCCCAACCCGAGAGCGGCATGATGGAGACGGTTTGCCCGGACTGCGGGGCGTTGAGCAGCATGTCCTGGCCGTTTTCGTTGCCGTAGTAGATGCCCACGTGGTGGGTGTCCCCACCGGCGCCGAAGTAGATCAGGTCGCCGGGTTGCTTCTGATCGAACGAAATGTCCTGTCCCCGCGCGTCGTACAGCTGCCCTGGGTTGCCGTGGCTTCCGGTGAAGTGTGGAAGCAGGATTTGTCCGCCGGAGGCCTGGAACACCGCGTACAGCGTCAGACCGGAGCAGTCGAAGCCGACTTTGTTCGGATCGCCGTTCGCATCTCCGCCGCCGCCGCCGTCGCTGATGCCCTTGGTCGGTCCGTTCTGATCGCCGCCGCCCCACGCGTACGTCGTACCGATCCACCGGGACGCGGCCGCGATGACATTCGCACCGAACGGTCCACCCGGCTTGAACTGCGGTCCGCCGGAGTTCGAGACTCCCGGAGTGCAGACACCGACACCGCCGTCGACGACGGCGGTCGCAACACCGACCTTGGCGATGTCGGCCAACTCTTGCGGAGTGAGGTCCTTGCCGGCGCCCTTAAACTGGGCGGCGAGCTGACGGGCGAGCGGCTCGTCGTCGGCATACGCCTCCGGGTGCGCCGAGCCCTGCACCGTCTGAGCAGCCACGGTGACCGGCATGGACTGCCAGCCCGACACTTTGAGCAGGGCGTCGTAGAACTTCACGTTCGCGGTCACCGGGTTCATCAGCTCTTCCGCGGTTCCCCAGATGGTGACCTGCTGCTGGTACTGGTTGACCGAGAGGTGATCGGAGCCGACGCCGTCGTGCGGGTATTGCAGCGATTCCGGGACGTTGGAGCTGGCAAGCATCCGGTACGTGCTCTCCTGGCTCATCGTGGCCAGGGCGACGACGATTCCCTGATCGGGAACTCCGATCGACTCCCCGACGGCCACCGCTTGCTTCGCGAGAGCGAGCTGGCTGGAATTGAGCCCGCCGGTGCCCGGTTCAGCCGGGTTGCTCGGTGCAGGTTCCTGTCCTGGTGCGGGAGTCGGGGCGGCGGCACCGGGTTCGGCGGCCTTGTCGACCCAGGGCGCCGGATCGACTGCGGTTCCGGCACCGTCGGGCAAGCGGCCACCGTCCCAGACCTCGAAATGCAGATGCGCGCCGGTGGACTCGCCGGCGTTGCCGATCTTGCCGATTTCCTGACCAGCGGAAACCTGGTCGCCGACCTTGACCAGAACGCCGTCGTCGAACATGTGCCCGTAGACGGTCGAGTAGACCTTCCCGTCGATCTGGTGATCGAGAATGATCCAGTTGCCGAATCCGGCGGCGGGGCCGGCAGCGACAACGCGGCCGTCGGTGAACGCGTAGATCGGTGTTCCGACGGGACCGGCGCGGTCGATGCCCTGGTGTTGGGTTCCCCAGCGCGCACCGAATCCCGAAGTATCGGTGGTCTCGCTGCTCTTGGTCGGCTTGACCAGTGAGCCGGCGGGAGCCACCGATCCGACCCGGCCTCCGCCGGGTACGCAATCGGGATTCTCCGTGGCCGGGCCGATGATGACCACCACGATCATCACCAAACCCAGCAGCGCGGCGCCGCAGAATGCGCCGATCTTTTTCACGTCCATGACCGAAGTGACCTGCCCCTACTGCCTGCGGCCGTGGAGGTGATCGGAGAGTTCGTTGATCAGTTCCGTGGCGGCCGCGAGCTGGACTCGGTGCTCTTGTTCGAGACGAGCGGTGTCGACGCGCCTGGTCGCGGCCATCTCCGGATCTGCGTTGACCCAGTTCCGCAGGGTGTTCGGGTGCACTTCCAACGCTTCGGCGATCAGCACGATCGCTTTCCACCGCGAGGACACTTCGGTGCTCAGTTCGGCGACCTTCTTGACCGCGGCTGCCCGCAATTGCGGGGTGAGCGACTTGTACTTGCGTTCGGCGATCATGCCGCGCCCTCTCCTTCGAAACTGTCGTCATCGCTCACGGCGTCCGAGGTGAGGTCGCCGTACCGGGAATTGGTGTCGTGAATGCCGGACGCGATTTCCGACGGGGTGAAGATCAGCTGCACGGGAATTCCGGGAGTGCGGGTCTCACCGACCTTGATCAGGAACTTGCCCTGACCGGGCGGCGGCTCTTTCGGCTCACCTTCCTTACGCCGCTCACCGGTGCGAGCAGGCGGTGAAGACCAACCGGTGACCATGTCGGCTTCGGTGCCGGTGAACTTCACGATCCGTTCGAGGCGGTCGATTTCCGCTTCCGGAACAGCGCCGATGACTTTCACGCGGGCACGTTCGATGAACGTCTTCGCTTTGTTCGCCGCCGACACCGAGCCCATGGCCTCGAGGTCGGTGATCGTGTGCGTGATCATCCACAACGCGGTCGCAATCGTGCGGTTCAATCGGGTCAGCGAGTTGACGCGATCGACCATGAACTCACCCAGCCCGAGCACCTGCCAGAGCTCGTCCATGACAGCTTGAAAGCGGCGCTGCGGTCCCAGGCCGGCATCGGCCAGGGCGTGGGCGGCATCGATGGCGGCGAAGCCGTCGGACCAGCACACCAACATGACCGCGGCCTTGAGACGGGTGTGGCCTTCGGGGATGTGCGAGACGTCGATGCAGATCGCCGGGGCGTCGAGGTCGATCTCGGTGGTGGTGTGGCCGTTGAAGATTTCACCGAACGAGCCCTTGACCAGGCCGCGCAGAGAACGTTGCAGATCGCGGGTCGCTTCGCGGTACTCGTGCTCGCCGACGGCGGCCGCGTTCTCCATCAGCTCCGGATGGCCTTCTTTGACGAGCTTGTACATGTCCTCGATCAACGGCGGGTTCTCCGCGGTGAAGCCCTTTTCGTTGTAGAGGATCTCGATGCAGGACGAGATGATCGTTTCCTCGTAGTCGCGCACCGCACTGCCACGGGATAGTTCGATCAGTCCGGACATGGTCTGCAACTGGCGTGCCCGTAGTTCGGTGAGCATCTTGCGGGCCAGCTCCGGGAACACCGCCAGTCGAGGCAGGATCGAGCCGAGGACACCACCGGCGAGAGGGTTGACCCGGCCGTACCCGTATCCGAGGTCGATGACCTGACCGTCGACGGCCTCGATCAGATTGCGGTAGTCCGGCTTCACGTCGGCGAGAACGAGGGTGGTCACTTTCTGCGCGACGCCGCCGAGAACCATCCGGCGCACGAACGAGGACTTGCCGTAACCGTTGAGTCCGAGAACGAACCCGACCGGGGCGGTGATCAGGCCTTCGACGAACCAGGACAACAGGTCGAACAGGACCGGGGCGCCGGTGAGCAGATGACGCCCGACCGGTGTCCCGATCAGCGGAGCACCAGCTCCGACGGCCCACGGCCACATGCCGGCCGCCTGCGCCGAGGAGGCACGGTATTCGACCTGACGGCCGACCGAGGCCATCCGGCCACCGCCCGCACCGCGATAGCCGCGGTCGGAGAGCTTGAGGGCAGGCAGGAGGAACCCTTCTTGTTCTTCGCTTGCCTTCTGCGCCTCCAGGTTCCGGCGACGTTTGTCGTCCATCTTGAGGTGATGGCGAGCCAGTACACCGGCCAAGGTGGGGCCGTGGGAGCGTGCCAGCACTTGCCGGCGCTGTTCTTCGGTGAGGAGCTTGACCATGACCGAGCCCCCTATCCGGCCATCGCCGACGGCATGGAGGCGTGCTCGGGCAAGATGACGCCGATGCCGAGGGAGCCGTAGAACCCGGCCGCCTGGTAGCGGTACGCGCGGCGCACCTTCAACCGCGCCTGCACGGACAGGTCCTTGATGATCGCGTCGATCGCCGGAATGTCCCCGTCGAGAGGTTCGGTGATGGTGATCAAGATGCCGAACCGCACCAGTCCGTGACCACGCGCCTGTTCCTCACGGGCACGGGCGGTCGCTTCCACCTTCAACGTTGCGGTGACCGAGCCGATGCCCTTGCCGCCCTGTTCGGCGATCAGAGCGTTCTTGTAGTCGTTGTCGACGATCTTGACTGCATCCGCGGCCGTGTGCGGGCGGTAGACGATCGCGACCCGCTTACGCGGAATGTCGGGGTTCGGAGCGAGGATGCGGCGCAACACGCCTTCGTCGACCGCGCCGGTCGGCGCCATCTCCATTTCCCAGGTCACCGAGCGGGCACCGTCGTGGATGTACTGGTCGAAGCGTTCTTCGTGCGAGATCGGGCCGGCGTCGGACCAGTCCAACCCGTGTCCTTCCACCGTCGCGTCGGCGCGTTCGATGTCTTCCTGCGAGGCCGGATCAGTCGAGCGGCGAACGAAGGAAATGACGTCCGAGGCTGCCATCGGGCGGACACCGACTCCGGCGGAGCGCATCGCGGCGCACAGACCGGGAAGCCTGCGACCGATTTCGACGGCCTGCTCCGAAGGGTCCTTCTTACGAGCATCGGTGGTCGCTCGGAACGTGACCGCCAAGCGCGGCAGAAGTTGAGCCTGCTCGGTGGCGAACAGTTCAGCCGCCTCGTAATTCGAGTCCTGCGCCAACTGCGGTGCATCCGGTTCGGTCTGGCGAATGACCTCCGCCAGCAACCGGTTTCCGGTCTCGGGCACGCAGTCGATCACCGGGACGACCGAGACCACGTCCGAGGTCTGACCCATCGAGGCGAGGACGACGCCCCACTCCCCCACCCATTCGTTGATCATCGACTGATCGACCGCCTCATCGCCCTGCGGCCACGCCTTGAGGACCACCGTGTACAGGTGAAGTTTGGGCATGTGGATCATCCCGAACCGGTACCCGGCGGCGTCCTCACCCTCGTAGAGTTTCGTGTCCGCGGCCACGCCGGGCAGAAGTGCCTTCCCGCCGGGGATTTCAGAGAACAGTCCACCGCGGTAAATGTTTTCGCGCCGACGGCGCGTCCGGAGCCATTGCATTCTCAATACCGTCAGTTCGTATCCACTCCGTCCGTCCCTGCCCCACACCAGCGGGGCAGCAACGACGACGGAAACCGCCAACACCGTCAGGCCGACCTTGAAACCACCGACCAACATCGATCCCATAACCGCGATCACCAGCACGAAGCAGACGATCGTCGTGCCCCACGTCAGACCGAACAACCCGGAATTACGTGGCTTGGTCCAGCCCGTATAGAGCAAACCGTTCTCGTTTGTGGTGCTCATCGCCGAATCGTGTTCCTTCCCAGATCGGTCTGACTACTCGAATACCGGTCCCCGGCAAGGTCTCCCGCGCCGCGATCGGAGGACTTCGCGCCGGAGCCGACTGCGCCGATCGCCTTACTCGCCTTCGATCCGCCGCCGGAACCCTTGCCGCCACTGCCCGCGCTGCGATATCCGCTGGCACCTTGGGACGTGCGGCCCGATGCCGGAGAGGTCCGCGTGTTCGGCGGCTGACCGAACGCTCCTCCGCGGCCGCCGCCGCGTGAACCTCCGCCGCCACCGCCACCGCCTCCGCCGCCACCGCCCGGACGACCGCCGCCTGCGAAGGACCCGCCGCTGTTTCCGCCGCCGGGTCCGCCGCTGAATGCGCCCGCAGACTTGCTGCCTGCGCCGGCCGACTTACCGGCCGCCATCGACTTGCCGCCGGTAAATGCCGCAGCACCGGCCATCAATGCCATGCCCGTCGCCGCCGCGCCCGAGCCGCCGGACCCCACGGCTGCGACCGCCGGAGCGATCAACCGCTGCAACGCCGGCAGTACCGCAGCGGCGAGCGCGAGCAAGATGATGCCGATCAAGGACTGCTGGAACTGATCCGCCGACGGCGTCTCGCCTTCGGTGATCCGCGCCGAGTCCTGAGCGGAAAGGAATGCCATCGCATACACCAGCGCGCCGATGGGCTTGAACAGCAGAAACGCGAGAATCCAGGACACCAACTTCTGGTACGACTGCGATCCGGTACTCGTTCCGGACGCAGCGGCCGCAACCGGCACAGCCGCGACAGCCACGATCAACAACCCTTGACGAACCACGAGCAACGCAGCCTGAGCCAGCGCGCCCAAGATCCCCACCAGGCCGATCACGAACAGCAGCCCCGGAGAAGCACCGGTGAAGGCACTGACCGCGAGCATCGAGTTCACCATCCCGATCGGGTCTTTGTTCGAGGTGTCGTCGACGATCCACTCGGCGAACCGGTCACCGGCAAGAGTGGCCAACGCGATGATCGAGGCGAACATCGTCGTCGCGAACACCGTGCGCGCCAACGCCTTGTACGTCTCCTCCGCTTCGTTGAGCAGGGCGTGACGTTTCGCGGCCGCCAATTTGATGGCCATGAAAATCACCGACGCGGTCAGCAGTGCCAACTGAATCCAGCCGGTGTACTCCGTGATCGCCTGGAGCGGAGTCGAATTCGCCAGGTCCGGATTTGGCAGCTTGATCCACCACGTCATCGCCATCGTCAGCACCTGAG
This sequence comes from Rhodococcus sp. MEB032, assembly GCF_030208925.1. NCBI lineage: Bacteria > Bacillati > Actinomycetota > Actinomycetes > Mycobacteriales > Nocardiaceae > Rhodococcus > Rhodococcus sp. MEB032. The sequence continues at coordinate 15,706 of NZ_JARVSY010000042.1, read as the reverse complement.
CCATAGCCTCGAGGAACGACTTGACGATGTCGCCGAACTGCGAATCCCACATCTCGTTGACTTTGTCGCCGGCGAAGGACGTCACCGCAGTGACCGGATTACCTCCGGCATCACAGATTCCTCCGGCAGTTGGGCTGATCAGGGCGCCGCTGCCAGGAATGATGACGTTAGCTATTCCTCCAGCGATGCCCCCGACGGTGTTGCACAGACCGCTCGAATCCTCTTCCTCGGTCTGTGAATCCCCGGGAGTTTGTGGGACATCCTGCGCGGAGGCGACAGACGCACTCCCGAACATGACCAACAGCGCGAGGACGAGCGCGAGGACTACTTTCCTGGCCACCGCGTCCACCCCGCTAACGTCGGAGTCTGGCCGACCTCGTCGGCGTTGCGTTGTGTGAGCTTTAGAGACCAATCCCCGTCCCGCCAGAGCAACTCCAACGGAACGGTGGTCCAGCCGTTGCCGGAAACGTTGTTCCCGGCGTATTCGACAACGGCGTAGTCCGGCGACCAATACTTGAGGCGGTACGCCTCCTGCCGGATGAGTGGAACGGATACGCGGCCGGTTTCACCGTTGGACAGGTGTTGTTTCGCGTTGGAAATGTTGTTCGCCCGTTCAGCTTCAAGTTCAGGTGTGGCGGCGATCGTGCGCTTTTCCATCACGTCGAGGGCACCTTCGACGCTCGACGCTGCTCGATTCCACAGACTGATCCCAGCAAGCGCTGCACCTTGGGGTGTCTGGGCGAAACCGGTGGCCAGGGCGTCGTCGACCTTGGACGGTCCGTCCGATGTGGAGAACGGCATCGGGAAGTTCTGCACCTTCTGCCACATCACCCCGGCAGGCGGAAGTGCTGCGTAATCAGCCGCGCCCCGGTCCGGTTGGCCGGAACGATCCTGATCGAGAGCGACACCGTTCGGATTCGGTGGTACTTCGACCCGGAAGCCGAGTTCGTCGATGTACGGCAATCCCCAGTCCGAGCGGTCTTGCTGAGGAGCGATCGTCGTTCCCGGTTGAGGCTGCGGGGTCGGTTCGTCGGTCTTACTGCGATTGATCACCACGGCGATCACCCCGCCCACTACAACGACGACCACGATGATCAGCGCAAGGTAGAACGTCCATTTGCGACCGATGAAGGACTCTTCCTCGCTGCTCTGCGGCTGCTGCTTCGTGGCCCTCATCGGTTGGCCGCCAATGCAATCGCCGACGACGGAAGCCCGTCGACCGAACTCACCCGGCCGCTGGTCTCGTCGTCGCCTGGGAGCAGTAGCTTCCAGTCGTCGCCCGACCACACCACCGTTACCTGTGATGCTGCGAATGACTGATCGGGGAACGCGGAGTACACTGTCACCGCTGCGTTGTCGACGTTGTAGTCGCTGACCTCGTAGCCCACGATCTTCGGTGCTTCTGTTGGAGCCGGCGGGGCAGTGAACGAGAGCAGCTGTCGGCTGATCGCGAAGTCGTCACGAGCAGGACCAGGCGCAACACCTGCGGCCACGACACCGGGCCACTGGTGATCCGGAGCGACCGAAAGCCGCACCGTCTGCTGAATCGCAGCGAGCGCCGCGCCCTGCGGATCGTGGGTGAAGCCGCTGACCGGGCCGGAACCGGAGTTGGTTTTCGGTCCCTGATCTGCGACAGGCAACGCGATTGTTTGGTAGTCCTGCCACCGGACGTTGCTCGGCGGTGCCGACACGTCCGGAGCGTCGGTCGTCGCTACGTCGGTGGGAGTATCGGAGTCGTCGGACCCGCATCCTGCCCCGACCGCCACGACAGCGGCAGCCATGACGGCGAACCCTATGCGTTGGGTGAGTTTCATTGGAAGGAAATGCCTTTCGTCAGATGAGGGTCAGAACGACAACAGGGCGGCAGCGATACCGGACGCACCGGATGCCATGACCGAAACGATCAGGATCACGACAATCGTTTGGGCGGAATCTGTTTCGTGTGGTGACTGTGAGCGGGTGTATGCCAGCCGTCCTGCCGCCCAGATCATCGAGATGGTGAAGATCGCGAACGCGAACCACAGCAGGTAGCGCAGCAGGGTCATGATCGGGTCGGTGACTTCCGGCGGGGGCGTTTTGAATGCCAGAGCTGTCTGTGCGGCCGCCAGCGTGAGGTTCACCATGGGGAAACCCCGTTAGCTGCGGAGACTCCCGCGGTGACGCTCAGGACACCAGCGCCGAGCAGGGCAGACCACTGCGCCCGATCCGACATAGAGCACGGGGTGTACCCCCGAAACCTCTCCCATCCCGTGACCGCAGCCCCGCCGACCGTCGCGACAACCGCGATGACGGTCACCGACCACAATGCCCACTGCGCCGCGCTCACTGGATCGGACCCACGAACAGGAACGTGAGCAGCGCGATCACGACAACGACGATCCCGGCGACTGCCAGCAGAAAGCCCCTGTCCAGCACGCGCATACCCGTGGCCGTCGGCCGACCGTTCGCGTAGTCGTCGGCCGCCTTCGCATGGCCCTGGGTGCAGAGACGATTGCCGTACAAGGCGAGCGTGCCGCCTCCGAGTCCGACCAGGAGCATGATCACGCGGGCAATCACGACAACACGACCGTGTTCATGATCGTTCCTGCGCTGGTGGCGATCACACCGCCGATGAGTGCGCCGACGACGATCTTCGGGGATTCGAGCTGGCCGCCGGAGTACTTTTCCCAGCCGAACTTTCCGCCGGCGTAGACGAGTGCGCACACCCCGGCGAGGACGACGCCCCACAGCAGCCACCGACCGAGTCGGAGGAATCCTTCGGACTTCGGAGGCGCTTCGGGTGTGAGGTCGATCTGAGCGAGAATGTCGATGCCGGTCTGGAGCGTGTGAATAACCATGTGGTGGGCGACCTTTCACTTTTGTTGGGTTTTGATGCGGGCGATGATGGATTCGCGTAAGGCCTTGCCGAGTTCGGCGATGTCCGCCGGAACGTCGTCGGGGCCGCGTTTGCGTTCCGGTTCCGGATCGAACGGTGACCACACCTGCAACGAGGTCGGATCACGTACCAGCGGATACTGTTCGATCCACCCGACCCGCCACTGCGCTGCCGTGAGCGAGGTGACGAGGTCGAGAGTCTGTTGAATCGGCTTGGGCACCTTGCGCCCTGGCCGATCGGCGACGGTGATCAAACCGACGACCTGGCTGGGTCCGCCCTTGCCCGCCGCGTGCTGACGCAGCAGCTCGTGAGCGCGCACGAGACCGGACACCGTCTCGCGGGCGACGACGGCAACGAACGGACTCTGCCCGCCGTGACCGCCGGGCCACCGGCGACCACATTCAGCAGCGGGCGCGAGAACCTGCGCCAGAGTCGACGTTCCGGCCCCGCCGTGAGCGCCGAGCAGCCACACCATCGGCTTCGGAGCACCAGGCGGCAGCGGGATCGGTTCATCCCAGATCGGCGCCACCGCATCAGGAAGACGAACCGACGCATCTGTGAGGTCGACCCGGTGTCCCGGTTCGGCGGACAAGCGTTGTGCACCCATCAGCGATCACTCCGGCTGTCCGCCGCGCGCACACTCACACTGCGGATCTGCTCGTACGCGGCAGCGGTGTCGGGTGCGAGGTCGGTCGCCGAGATCGTCAACCCCGACGCAAGGTGCTGGTCGTACGGGATCTCCTCGACCGCGAAGACCTTGCCGGTCAGATGGTCGCGGAGCTGCGAGACATCGGCAGCAGAAGGGCCTGCGGTCTGGTGCGAGATGACCACGATCGTGCGATCGAGCGCCTTCTCTCCGGCGGTGAGCCGGATCGTCTCGAGGACGGCCCGCATCCGGTTGAATGCATCGGCGCGGCACGGTACCGCGACAACGATCGTCGACCACGGTTCTCCCCGGAGCGACTGCGCACTCTCGCGGCCGAACGCGCGGTGTCCCAGGTCGTAGACCGTGGTGTCGACCTGAGCGCGGACGTACCGATCGACCTGACGGAAGTCGGGTTCGATGGTTTCGAGCCAGTGGCGGCCGAGGACGTGGGCGCCGGCCGAGGTTGCCGAGGTGGACGCGCTGAACGACTCGTCAGCGTGCAGCGTCTCCGAGGACCCGAACATCGTCTCGATCGAGGTTTCCGAGACGGTCGAATCCGCTCCGCGCTCGACCAGGTCGCCGCCGCCGACCGTGGCATCTACGACGGCACTCGTCGCACCGATCGTCGACCACGCGTTCGCGAGACCGATCGCCGTGGTGGTGCTCCCCGCTCCCCCGCACGCACCGACGACCAACGTCATCGGCGGGACGGGATCGAGAACCTGGGCAGCGGCCGTGGATGTTTTGGCCGCAGAACTCTTCGGTTCGGGAGCGACGAGCGGAAACACCTGAGCTACCGGCGCTTCCACGACCTCCGGTTCCTCACCGAGCCAGCCGAGCCAATCCTGAGAGTTGTCGTTGTCGGTCACGATGCTTTTCCAATCGAGGTGATGAGCGTGCGGCCACCGACATCGGTGACCTTGACGATCTGACGGCCACTGACGCGGGAGCCGTCCAGATAGCGCTGCTCGAGGGTGACGGCGAAGGTGTTCGGTTCGGTTGCGCGGATCTCGACGCAGTGCTCGGTACCAGCGGGAACCGTGTCGATACCGGCTTGCAGTTCTTCGGCGGTTGCCGACTTCACCTGCGCATCGGAGACAAGCAGTGCGCGGGCCTTGGCCCCGTTGCGTTCGACGTAGTAGGCGTGATCGAACGCGAGAATGGCATCGGGACCCGACCCGGTTCCGCCGGGGCCGGACCCGCGAACGACTCCGGCCTCCGTCGACGGCGAGCACCACGACTGCTGAGCCACCGAGGTCGGAGTCTGCGAGGTGGTTGCCGTGCTGGTTGTTGCGGGAGCGATCTCCGCGACGTTCATCGGTGCGTCGTCGTCACCGCCGCCGAGCGCAGAAGCGGCGATCGCACCCCCGCCGATCACGAGGACCGCGACCGCTGCGAGCGCGCCGATGACCGCAGCGCGGCCACGCAGGCGCTGCGACGGTGAAGCCGAAGTAGCAGCCAGGGGTAGCGGATCGGCCGCTGCCTGGTCCTGCGTGTACTGCATCGCTTCCCGCAGCCACGCCGCGCCGCTGTCGTCGACAGAGACGTCGTTGGAGTCAGCAGCAGCAGCAACAGACGGCGCGGGAACGGAATCGGGTTTCGGAGCGGCCGGAGAGGTGTCGTCGTCGGACGCGAGGTCCACGACCGGAAGCGGCTCTACCGGCGCAGAGGTCTGCGCTCTCCCGTCCGCCGCAGGCGTGAACGGTGGGAACCACTGGTCGAGAACGGGATTGGAAGACTTGGGATCGTCATTGTTGTTATTTGTCACCATCGAGTCCTTTCTCCGGAGGTCCTGGTGCGGGGCACGAACACCCCGCACCAGAACGCCCGATCAGTTCGCCGCAGCAGTCGGTGTAGCGACCGCCGTGGTCGAGGTGATCGAGGTGGAGGTGCTGTTCGGACGGGGACTCGTCGTCGTTGTCGCCGAAGAAGACGAGGACGGGCGAGTCGCGACCGCCGTGGACGTGGCCTTCGTAGTGGAAGAAGGCGATCCACCTGCACGATCTGCCAGGTCCTTCGCCAACGCGACGAACCAATCGGTGACGAACGCCGTCGCCGATGTCCCGGTCGCCGTGGCCGGCACCGAGCCGTAACCGCCGTGGGCGGCCACCGTGGACGAATACTTCGTCAGCGTCGCAAGGTTGAGCAGATCCTTGTTGTCACTGACGTTGTCCTTGACCGCCGCGAACGCCTGCGTCGTCAACCGAGACGTAGTGGCCGGCGGAATCAGCTTCGTTGCCGCTCCGACCAACTTCGTGCCCAGAAGAGCAACCGCGCCAGCGGGATTGGCCAGCCCGACCGTCGCCAACTCCACGATGTTCGCCGGGGTCAGAACTTCCTTCGCGACAGTCTTGACCGCGTTGAACCCGATCGTGCCGACCTTCATGATCGCCTTGATCGCATCATCGGTGGACGGCAACGGAGTCCGAGGATCGGAGGCCACCGCAAGACGCTCGGACAGCGACTTCTTCGGCGCGATCGACAGATTCGCCAACGTCGTACCCGAGATGTCCTCGTTGACCACGGTCACCGCAGTCTTGATCGACGTCATCGCCAGAGCGTCACCGACCGAGGTCAACGACCGAATCGGATCACCCGAGGACAGCTCCGACTGACCGGCAATGTTGGTCACCACCCGCAGGATCGGAGAATCCGACGGCGCATCGCACGCGAGGTCACCGGACTGGCAGAAGCTCGCCACCCGCCCAGTCAGCGAGCCGTAGTTCTCCGCCACGTCCGCGACCGGCCCGATACCGCCACCAGCAGGAGGGACCTGATCGAGAGCGGAAACCTTGGACACTTCCGCGCCGTCCGTTCCCGGAGCAGGCTTCGGGGACGTCTGACCGGGCGAGCCCGGAAACAGCGGTGCACCGGCAGCGCGGGTCGGGTCACCGAACGTCGCGACACCGACAACCTTGTCCGCAGCGATCACGCCCGAGCCCTTGCCGACCTCTTCGGCGAACAGTGAAACCACATGTGCGCCTTGGCTGTAACCGGCGAGGGTGAACTTCGTGTCCGGGCACGCAGCCGCGACCTCCGAAGCCATATCCCGCAAATTCTGCAAGCCGCCCTCGACGGACTGCGAATACGGCACGTTGCCGCCGAGAACAGCGCCGCCGAACCCGGCCTCGTACGGCACGTACGCGCGGCCGGCCAATTCCTTGTCACCGTCGACCGCCTTCGCGATCATCGGCATGAACACCTGCGACAACATGCCGGTGTCCGTCGTCGGCGCTGCATCCGGAGCAGACTGCCCTGTCCCCTGCACTCCAAGGCCGAACAGCGCGGGGCACTCCCCCTTCACCAGATCGGTACCGGACGCGGGAGCTGCATTCGCAAGCGGAGCAAACGAAAGGACCACGGCGGTAGCACTGACCAGCGACAGGCCCACTACCGCCGACCTGGCACCGAGACCAGCAGTAGAGCTGATCCCGGTGCCCGTCGAACGAGAACGAGAACGAGTGAACATCACATCAGATCCCTTGATCGAAGTTCAGAGCAGACAACGCGCCCACCCCGGATGGACGGCTCACGCCGGGATACCGGCACCGATGGCGTCGGCGATCATCCCCAGCGGAAGACCGGGCACAGCGGTGTTGGCCTGAAAATCCGTCACAGCCTGGTCGAATGCCGCGACAGCACCCTCACCGCCGGGCAGCGAGGTCACAGCATCGCGGATCTGCTGATCGACAACTGGTGCAGCAGCAGCGGTGTTGCGGACCGCGTCAGAGGCCGCAGTACCAACCGGCGGGCTAGCGGACCACTGATCGAGCGTGGTTTCGGTCTGCTCAGTGATGGCGGGCTGATCAATGTCCGGGATCTCGAAATCGATCGGCTGCCCCAAATCGCCTGCACCATAAGCAGATGCGGCAAGAGCGCCACCTGCGCCGCCGACGACCGCGCCACCGATAGCGGCAGGTACGCCGAGCACAGCTGCACCGATGCCCGCACCCGTCGCCGTTCCCACAACCCCAGCCGGAACCGCACCGATGGGAGTCACGATCGGAGCGAACAACGTCAAGGCGCTAGTCCCGCCGATGGTTCCCCCGATCAACGCGCCAGCGGTTGCAGCCGGAACAGCCGCCGCCGTAGCGCCAGCGAACGCACCAGCGGCAGCGCCGCCGACCTGAGCTGCTGCGAGACGTTCCGCCTCATCGGCCTCGAGGCCGGTCGAGCGCCAGAAGTCCGTCACCTGAGCTTCGATGACAGCGGTCTGACCGTTGGTCTTGTCCGCGGTGTCCTTGGCGATCCAATTCGGGCGATCAGCGAGGTAGCGGCCGAAACGGATCTTGTCTTCCGGAGCCTGAATCGGTGCCGTGAAGGTCTCGAGCTGCGTCGGGAGGTGAATCGACGTGTAGTCGACAGGAGCGACATAGTTGTCGTTGCTGTTGGTCGGCGGGGTGTACTGGTTGGTGTCGTAGTCCCAGTTCGGGAGCGGCTGCGCAGGCTTCTGGTACTCGACGGGAGCCGGAACCCACGTCTGCACAGGAGCGGGTTCGGGCGCCGAAGGAGCAGGTGTGGTCACTCCCGGCTGGCTCGGCACCGGAACCTCACTGGTGACGCCCGGCTGATCGCCCGGAGCAGCCACAGCAAAACCAGCCCCTCCGAACGTTGCCACCACCACAGCGGCAAACGAAACCGTAGCGACCGCAGTCGTAGACGGGGCGCGATGACGACCGCCCGAACGTGGCTTCTGGAAATGCTTCATGAGTGCCCTTTCAAACTTGTTGTGGTTTAACAATTAACCGGAATGGTGGATGTGTACGGCCGCACAAAAATTGAGAGCTACGCGGCCAGCGATCCCGACGCGAGCGCATCGGGAAGTCGAGTTGCTACGGGCGGAAATGCCCTTGTTGAAAGGCGCCTGATGTACCAGGAGTGGCGTGTGTCCGACCGCACGCTGCTGGAAGAACCCAGGAAACTGGCACGTTGACGTAGATATGTCAGGTCTTGTGACGTGAACAGTTAATGACATTGGCGGACAATGGAATACATCGTTTGGGGGTGGGGCACCCACCTCGCTCTCCGGGCAGGGAGAGCGAGGTGGGTGCTTCGCGGGCCGCATCATCAATTCGCGCAGGGAGCGCTGGGTGATAGGCCGAGTTCAAGGTGGCACAGCGGCTTTCAGGTACGACGAACCGCCCGACCTCCGGGTAAATGGAATCGGGTAATTCTGTCGCCTGGGCTATCCAGGTCGAACGGGTGTTTTGAGCAGAGCTGTTCCCCATGACTGCCTCCGGCTTGTTGCGATTTCAACCAGATCGCTTATGCTCGGAAGCCTGCGGTCTGGGTGCCTTAGTGCCTCTTGCACTGCAGGCTGGAAAGAACCCCAGGACCGGAACGCGACGCCAATCACAAGTCCGCTTCTGGGGTTTTCTGCACGACAAGGACCGGCCCGATTCGCACCTGGCCGGTATTTGTCGTCGAGTCGAATGTCACGAGCTGGCCGAATGCCGCTCTGTGCATGAAAAATAGTCACGATCCCTGCCCCTGCCCGGGAGAAAGTGGGCACCCCTGAATAGGGCTGCGCCACTTGCGTGGTGCTGCATCTGGAACCGACCTCGACAAGATCCAGGAAACCCCCGGGTGGGAGCGCTCTCGAAGCGTATTGCAAACCGGCTGGTTTGTGCAACTTATACACGCGCCTTCACCTCGATCCTCACTACGCTCACCGACGTTCCGGGCTAGCATTGTTGTCAACAATAACACGCAACTATGACGCGTGCTAGTGGCGGGTACCACTCCAGGGAGGCGCAAGAATGAGCAGGCAAGCAGGCGATCTGACCCCAGGAGTTGATGAAGTGCCACGGAGTGGAGTGCGCGGCTTTCGGGCCGACAGGCTCCGTGAGTTGCGTGTCAAAGCGGGGCTGACGCCAGACGATTTGTCTGTACGACTAGGGTCCAGCCGTCAATCCGTTTCCCATTGGGAGACGGGGCGTTCCACGCCAGCTCCCCCGGTGCTCAAGCAGATTGCACAGGAACTTGACGTGTCGATCAGTGTGTTGGTCCCGATTCCGGACAACAGATTGCGTATGGGCGACCTTCGGGTGCGTGCCGGCCTAACTCAAATCCAAGCTGCCGAACGTCTCGGAATCTCGCCCACCTCCCTTGCCGAGATCGAAAAGGGCATGAAACCGGTGAATGACCAGCGTGTCTCCGCGATTGCGGAGCTTTACAACGTCGAGACGGCGCAGGTTGTCGAAGTTTGGGAACGTGGCCGTGAGACACGCGAGACACGCGCAAGATCCAAGTAATAAATCACGCAACAAAATCACGTGCCCGCAGCATTAATTCGGTGATCTAACATTCAGTGCGGCGTGTCACGCGAAGGAAACCGCCAACTTGGCGCAAGATGGCGGTGAACCTGGCGCACGTTCAGGCGCAGGATCGAAAGGAGAGGCATATGCCTAACCCAAGTAAAGGCAATCGCACTCGCGTGTCGACACGCCTTCCTGTGGACGTGGCCCAGGCGCTCGAAGAGCTTCGGGCTAAGACGGGTGTCAGTTCGGAGAGCCAACTCGTAGCCGATGTCTTGGCACTGATAACTGGTCACTCTGAACTCGTGGTCGAGCTTGACCAGGGAATCCTGTTCGATCTTGGACTCGATCAGAAACTGCACCGTGAGGAGGTTCTGCCGCTGACTGCGTAGCGAAACCCCTTCTCCGGCAGGAGAATACGTGACAATTTCACACGCTTTGCAGTAGCACGAACCCCCTAGAAATCGAAAATCCCCCGGCGGGCAGGCCGAGGGTTTCGAAGTGGGTGAGAGGTTGAGCTGGTAACTCGCGCTCTCGGTGGTACTGCGCTTCCCCGAAGGGACAGTCTTGGAGGACTGGTCTCAGGGTACATCGCGCCCTGTTGCAGATTCAATAACTGATTTTTCGCGTGTCTTGGTGATGGAACACGCGCCCACATCCGTACAACGCCCGTACTGCGGGAGCAGCCCCACGCGTCGCCGGTACGGCACAGCCCGCGCACCCCGCACAGTCCGCGGGCACGTCCGCGGGCATCAGTGCCAATCGCTCACGCCGATGTTCATCAAGGCACTTGGCGGGCCGAAAGAAGCGTGCCGGCGGTACTGCCAGATGCGGCTCGACCTCGGCGACGGTGCATACAACGGCATCCCCATCTGGCAGGGCGCTCAGCACTGGGTGGAAATCGCTGTCCGCGAGGCATATACGGCCGAATACAAGAACATTCGCCCCGCCCTGGTTGAGACGACAGGCGGCGGAATAAGCCTCAAGACTCTCCTAGCTGTCGCCACAGTCATGGCGTCAGTCGCTGAGTTCGACACTGGCCGTGAATCACGTTTGTCTCTCGATAAGACCATCGAACGTACGGGCAAGGGTGAGAGAACCGTGCAGCGTGCCCGTCAGGCCCTGAAACTGCTTCGAGTGGCCACCGAGGTCTTCCGTGGACGGCTTCGTAGGAAGAAGGGCGAACGACAGGGTTCGTACCGGGTGGGCGACAAGGGCCGGGGATGGGCGTCAGTCTGGGCACTCCACCTGCGTAAGCCTGTGGATAAAACCCGTGTCTACCTGGACGGATCCATAAAGATGGCACCCCATCCCCGTAGGGGTCATCTTTTGTCTCTTCCCTCTCGTAGAGAGGTTATTAATACAAAACGATCTGTGAATAAACGAGCCGCTCCGCGGCGCAAGGAATCCAAGGCCGAGGTCGAGAAGGTTGAAGCCATCCGAAAAGGCCTGTTGCTTGCATCCAAGTGGCTCAGCAATCCGCGAACGCCGGTCTGGGCGCGTCGGCACACCCCCCGAGGGTGGGCATCGGCACTGACCGAACCAGCCGCGCACGGTTGGACCGCAGCGGATCTGAACGACACGATCGACGACTGGGCGAACGCCCAGAACATGGTTCCGACCCCGAAGCACCCCATCGCATTCATTCGTTGGCTCATGAAGCAGCAGGATCTGGCCTTCGCACCGCATGTTCTCGCTCAGATTGCCGCTGACCAGGAGAAAGCTGAACGTGAACGCCAGTCCGCCGCGTTAGAGATGGAGCGAGAACGCTACGCATCGGCCGCGCCCGAGGACTCCCCTGGCCGCCAAGCAGCGCGTTTGGTTGCTCGTCGAGCAGCCGACACGGCTCGCTGCCGCAAGGTGGATACCTCAGCTCGTGAGAACGCCGCGCAACCTGTGTGGATCACGCATTTACGCGACCTCGGACCGCAGTGAGCAGCCGCGATCAGCTTTCGGTGAGCGGAGAAATCTGTACGATCGCCAAACGCTCGGTCAAAGGTCCTGGGTACGGGCTGATCCGCAGGGTCGAAGGACGCCAATCATCATTTTCAGTCCGAAGACGGGCCACGACGTGGACCGGATCGGTCGAACCTAGATTGAACTTGTCCTGGGCCGAAGACAACAGATGTCGATCGTCAGCGTGGATGACCTGGTTCGCGCCAGGAATGTCGCGCCACTTCACCCACGGCGCTGGTTCAGGCAACCACAACGCCAACACAGCGGTCTGTGTGCAGAACACGGCCGTGTAGATGCCCGAATCCTTCACACTCTCCTGCAACCCCAGCTCAGCGAGTGTCGGCCGGCGCGGCGGCGTCGTATCGGTCACGTCGTGCCAGAGCAACCGCAACCCGCGCTCGCCTTCCTCCACACACCCCCGCGCCCACATATGCCAACGCATCACGCGGCCGTCCGCGTGCAGGACACTCATATCGGCGTCGAAGGTCTGATCGTCCACCGGATTGAGGCCGGCCGCGAGCATGGCCTCCGAATCGTCGAATTTGATCGCCTTCGCGTAATACTCCGCAGGCGTGCGCTCCGGAACGTGATCCTCGGGCTTAACTCCCGACATCAGCGCAGCTTCGAGGGTTTGCGCGATGACGAAACGATCGAGCAGCCAGGAGAACCCGGACACGATTCGCGGCGGTGTCGGTGGGGCTTCGGGATCGCCGATCCACAGCTGAACAGCGTGAACCTGGCCTGTCGGACCGACAACAGGAAGGCATTCGATGCGGTAGCTCCGCTTGTCGCGGGCGCTGTCGAGGGCCGGCAGGACGATCTTGGTTCCACTGCTCCGAACCTGCTCGATGATCGGGTCGATTCGCACGTCCGCGCTCGGCGAGAGCCGTTTGGTAGTTGCCCAGTTCTTGACGTTGCCACCGACGCTGACGACGGTCGGACTCTTCCCCAGCGTTTCGATCAAATGCCACTCGTTCACAGACACCTCGCTTACCGCTGCCACCCGCCCCCGCGGGAGCTGCCCCACCCGGGAAGACCCGGACAATTACGGCAACTCGGCAGACTACCGGCCAGTAGCGTACTCGGCGTTACAGACGTTGCAAGGAGAGCTCGAGCCCGACTGGCTTGAGCGTCAGCGCTTCTCGGACGTCCAACTTATATTCCGGATCCGATTGAAAGCTGTAGCGCTGCAATATGGTTGCCAACGACAGGACCGCTTCGTGCAAAGCGAACTGCCGACCGATGCAGGACCTTGGTCCTGTTCCGAACGGACGGTAGGCGTGAGCTGGGCGTTTCTTCACATTCTCCGGCTTGAAGCGGTCCGGATCGAAGGAATCCGGATTCTCACCCCAGACCGGGTCGCGGTGCAGCTGTGGGAGGAGGACGAATACCCATGATCCCTTCGGCATCGCGTAGCGACCACCCAGGGTCGTGTCGGTACGGACTTTGCGGAAGTATCCCGGAGCGCTCGGCCACAGGCGCAGCGTCTCGTCGACGACTCGGCGTAGGTACCGCATTCGGGCTACGTCTTCAAAGGCCGGTGTTTCACCACCAGTGATGTCCGCGACCTCCGCACGAGCAGCGTCAGCGATCTCAGGATGCCGAGACAAGAAGTACAGCGCGAAGGCGATAGCGCCGGCGGTTGTCTCGTTGCCAGCGACGAGAAACGTCAGGACCTGGTTCCGAATGTTCACCGGGTCCAGCTTCTCGCCCGTCTCGTCGTCGATGTTGTTGAGCATCAGGTCGAGCAGATCGTCCTGATGCTCCCCCGGCTTTGCCTGACGCTCAGTGATTACGTCGTCGACGACCGTCCGAACAAACGCGATGTCCTTCTCGTATTGCAGGTCAGCGCCGTTTCCGCGCAACTTCCGAAGGAATGGAATGTCATTAGAGGTGCGGTTTACGTGCTCGAGAACCCTCGACATCGCACCGACGAACGGGTGCTCATCGCCATCGAACGACGCGAAGTCATAGCCGAAGCCAGCCAGGCCGATCACGTCCAAAGCGAGCTTGTTCGCATCAGCGGTGGCATCGATTTTTCCGCCGGCGGCCGCCGCCGCATCCCACGCTGCCGTGAGTCCGTCCAAAGCTCGCAGCATCGACGGGTGGTACTTACGCAACGCTGCCTGGCTGAACCCGGCGTTGAGGATGTTGTGCGCCTTCTGCCAGTTGGGTTCGGAGTTGAAAGCGGTGAAAAGGCCGTCCTCCGCGACTGCCCGCAGCTTTCGGATCGGCAGACCCACCGATTTCGCCCACAATGCCTCGTTGTTGACCTCGGCGACCAGCTCCACCCCGGAGACCACGGTCAGTCGGTGATTGATGATCTTGCGCTCGAAGATCGGCCCCAGCCTCGAAGCCATGACCATTTCCTTCTGGACAGGCTTCACCGAGTCGACGCTGAGCAAGTCCCCCAACACAGGCAGCCGCCAGGACGGCGACGGAATCGACTCGAACTCAAGGACTGGTTTGACCGCGACCTCGCTGGTGGGTGTCTCACTGCTCGGATACGGGCACTTGTCGGAAGACATGGTGGACAGTCTTGCATCAGTTCCGGACTAGATGCCGACTCGACGCAAAATGGGCGATGGAACGCAAAGCCGCCATCCAGGATGGAGCAGCGCGCCAAGAACCATGCAAACCAGCGCTACTTGCGCAGACAAGCGGAAGTCGAACGTGTCGTTGTTCCCCCTCATCTTCACTTCCCCACTGCTCTACGGAACCTTCTGAGCTGGCATTTTGCATGATTTCCGAGCCCCGGAACCAGCTATACAGTTTTACGGCAAACCGGGAAACTGGAAAACCGTATAGACGGCTACCCGGCAAAACGATATGCTGTCTATACGGATAGACGGGAAACCGGATGCCTGGGAAACTGGCTAAGTGTGTATACGGCTAACTGGCAAGCCGGGAAGCTGTTTTACAGGTAACTGTTTTTACAGCTTTCCGGCAAACCGGGAACTGTAAAACCGGCAAACTGGGAACTGTAAAACCGGCAAACTGTAAACAAGCGAAAGGGCCCTTCTCGATGATCATCAGTCTCGTCAACACCAAAGGCGGAACGGCCAAGACGACGAGCGCGATCTACCTTGCACTCGCGTTTCATAATCGGGGGAGGAAGGTTGTCGTCCTCGACTTGGATAAACAGGGTTCAGCAACTGACTGGGCTGACCGCGCCACAGAGGCCGGAGATCCACTCCCGTTCCCAGTGCATGTCGTGAACATGAAACGGCTGGTGAAGTACGCCACCGATGGCGATGACCAGGTAGTAATCATCGACACCCCGCCCGGTGACGGGCAAGTTATCGACGCTGCAATCGGGGCGTCCAACTTCGTCATAATGCCCACGGCGGCTACAGGACTCGACACCGCCAGGGTCTGGGAGACGCTGCCCTCGGTGCAGGGCCGCCTTCCCTACGGAATCCTCATTACCTCCGCACGTCTCGGAACGAACCTGCTTGAAGATGCCAAGGCAGCGTTCGACAGCAACGACGCAGCCCGATTCGACACCGTCATCCCCATGCGCGAGCGCATCCGGTCAACATTCGGTACTACCCCCAAGCACGACGAAGGGTATTCCGACGTCGTCGACGAGATCACAGAGGCGCTGACAGCATGAGCATCCCCAAGGCAAAGACGACACCGACGCTCGGGCCCCGCAAGTCCGCGCCACCGATCGCGACGCCCTCAGTGACGTCCAGCTTCGTCGAACCGGACGCAGACCGCACGAAACTCACCGTCCAGATCGACGCTGAACTGCACCGACGCTTCAAAGCTGCTGTTGCAGGAAGCGGCAAGAAGATGCGCGACGTGGTCGAGGAAATGATCGAGCAGTGGACCGACGCGAACAGTGGTCGCTCATAACTCGGTGACGCTGTTACGCAAAACCAAAGGGAGCCTCGCCGGTTGCACCCGACGAGGCTCCAGACCGGGAACCTTTGGAAGACATCTCACGGGGTGTAGGAGTCAAGCCGC